>JAFQSI010000088.1 GCA_017409645.1 Oscillospiraceae bacterium
CAGCTCCACAACGAATCCGTCCACGCCGGCGAATGGGAGCGCTGCCCCAATTTCAGCTACTGGAAGACGCCCATCATCGAGCTGGCGGGCAAGACCATGGGCATCATCGGCTTCGGCCGGATCGGCCGCCAGGTTGGCCGGATCGCAAAGGCCCTGGGCATGCGTGTCCTGGCCACCGGCAGCCGCAAATGCCCCGAGGGCGAAGCCATCGCCGACTATGTCGACCTGGACACCGTTCTCCGGGAATCCGACGTCATCTCCCTCCACTGCCCCCTGTTCCCCGAGACAGAAAAGCTCATCAACGCAGGCTCCATCGCCAAAATGAAGGACGGCGCGATCCTGCTCAACAACAGCCGGGGCGGCCTGGTGGACGAGCAGGCCCTGGCCGATGCTCTGAACAGTGGAAAGCTCTATGCCGCTGCCGTGGATGTGGTGTCCGTGGAGCCCATCGTCGGGACCAATCCCCTGCTCACCGCCAAAAACTGCATCATCACCCCCCATATGTCCTGGGCCGCTGTGGAGGCCCGGCAGCGGATCATCGACATCACCGCCCAAAACATCCGCTCCTTCCTGGCCGGAGCGCCCCGGAACGTGGTCAATCCGTAACAGAAAAGCACTTGCCCCCACCGGGTGGATTCAGGAGAAAAACCACGGGAAACCATGGATTCTTTTGGCTCCTTTGTCAATTGCAAGACCCCTGAAAAATCGGTAGAATAGTACCATCCAATGCTGTCTTTACCGGTTTCTTCCGGTTATCCATATTTTTACAGGAGGTATTTCCTATGGGCGGCTTTTTCGGCGCCATCGCCAAGCGCGATATCAAGTACGATGTGTTCTTCGGCGTGGACTACCACTCCCACCTGGGCACCCGCCGGGCGGGCATGATCATCCACGATGAAAAGGACGGCTTCCAGCGTCAGATCCACAGCATCGACAACACCCCCTTCCGTACCAAATTCGAAAAGGACCTGGCCAAGTTCCATGGCAACATGGGCATCGGCTGCATCTCCGATTCCGATCCCCAGCCCCTGCTGTTCCGTTCCCACAACGGTGTCTACGCCATCGCCTGCATCGGCATGATCAACAACGCCGACGCCCTGGTGGACGAGATCTGCGCCAAGTCCGGCCAGCAGTTCCCCGCCATGTCCTCCGGCAAGGTCAACATGGTCGACCTGCTCGCAGCCCTCATCAACGAGAAGGACAGCTTCCGGGAGGGCATCATCTACGCCCAGAGCAAGATCGAGGGCTCTGCCACCATTCTGATCATGACCGAGGACCGTCTCATCGCCGCCCGGGACCGCCTGGGCCGTCTGCCGGTCCTGATCGGCAAGCACATCTCCGACGGCTACTGCGTCTGCATGGAATCCTTCTCCTACATCAAGCAGGATTACGAGGAATGTTACGAGCTGGGCCCCGGCGAGATCGTGGAGGTCACCGCCGACGGCTACGAAACCATCCAGGAGCCCGGTCAGGAGATGAAGATCTGCACCTTCCTGTGGACCTACTACGGCTATCCCAACGCCAGCTACGAGGGCCAGAACGTGGAGATGGTCCGCTACCGCAACGGCGCCATCATGGCCCGGGATGACGAGAAGCGCCACCCCGAGATGGACGTGGACTATGTCTGCGGCATGCCCGACTCCGGCATCCCCCATGCCATCGGCTACGCCAACGAAACGCACAAGGACTTCGCCCGTCCCTTTATCAAGTACACCCCCACCTGGCTGCGCTCCTTCACGCCCCCCGACCAGGCCATGCGCAATCAGGTCGCCAAAATGAAGCAGATCCACGTGCCCGAGCTGATCAAGGACAAGAAGCTGCTGCTGGTGGATGACTCCATCGTCCGGGGCACCCAGCTGCGGGAGACAGTGGAATTTTTGAAAAAGAGCGGCGTCAAGGAGGTCCATATGCGCTCCGCCTGCCCGCCCATCATGCACGGCTGCAAGTACCTGAACTTCTCCCGGAGCAACGGCGAGATGGAGCTGCTGACCCGCCGGATCATCCAGGAGCTGGAGGGCAACAAGGGCCAGCAGTATCTGGAAGAGTACGCCGATCCCGACACCGAGCGCGGTCAGGCTCTGCTGAACTGGATCAAGGAGAAGATGGGCTTCGACTCCATCGGCTACCAGTCCCTGGACGGCGCCCTGGAGGCCATCGGCATCGACCGGTGCAAGCTGTGTACCTACTGCTTCGACGGAAAAGAATAAAGCATCGCAAAGCGATGCAGTGATATTGCTTCGCAGTGATATCAGCCTGCTGGCTGGTGATATCGCCGCTGCGCGTCGGTGATATCGATCCTGCGGATCGGTTGAGGAATCCCTTCGGGATGATTGAAATGAAGGTCTGCCGCAAAAGCGGCAGACCTTTTTTTGCAACTTACCTTTCAATACTACTTGACATTTTTCGCAAACAGTGCTAAAGTGAAGGAAATTCTTCAAAAGGAGGTACGACCAATGTTTGTTTCCCGCTGGAACGATATGCCCCTGTCCGTCAATGGCTCTGATCGCCGTGCCGGGCTTACATTGTCGTACCCTGAAGCAGCATAATA
>JAFQSI010000089.1 GCA_017409645.1 Oscillospiraceae bacterium
AAGGTCGTCGTGAGCAAGCACGTCGGCACCGATGTGACCCTGGACAAGGTCGATTACAAGTTTGTCAAGCAGGACGAGATCCTGGCCATCGTCGAATAAGGAGGAAATACTATGTCTAAGATGATCGTTTTCGGCGAGGAAGCCCGCAAGAAGCTCCAGTCCGGCATTGACCAGCTGGCCAATACCGTCAAGGTCACCATCGGCCCCAAGGGCCGCAACGTGGTCCTGGGCCGCAAATACGGCGCTCCCCAGGTCACCAACGACGGCGTTACCATCGCCAAGGAGGTGGAGCTGGAGGATCCCTTTGAGAACATGGGTGCCCAGATGATCCGTGAGGTCGCCACCAAGACCAACGACGTGGCCGGTGACGGCACCACCACCGCCACTCTGCTGGCCCAGGCCATCACCCGGGAGGGTCTGAAGAACCTGTCCGCCGGTGCCAACCCCATGGTCATGCGCAAGGGCATCGAGAAGGCCGTCGACGTGGCCGTCGAGGCCATCAAGGCCAATTCCGTCCCCGTGGAGGACTCCGCCGCCATCGCAAGAGTCGGCACCGTCTCCTCCGGCGACGAATCCGTCGGCGCGCTGATCGCCGAGGCCATGGAGAAGGTCGGCACCGATGGCATCATCACCATCGAGGAGTCCAAGACCGCCGAGACGGAGCTGGAGGTGGTTGAGGGCATGCAGTTCGACCGCGGCTACATCTCCCCCTACATGGTCACCGACACCGACAAGATGCAGGCCGTCCTGGACGATGCTTTCCTGCTGATCACCGATAAGAAGATCTCCTCCATCCAGGAGATCCTGCCCATCCTGGAGCCCGTTGTCAAGGCCGGCAAGAAGATGATCATCATCGCCGAGGATGTGGAGGGCGACGCCCTGGCTACCCTGCTGCTGAACCGTCTGCGCGGCAACTTCAATGTGGTCTGCGTCAAGGCTCCCGGCTTCGGCGACCGCCGCAAGGCCATGCTGCAGGACATCGCCGTCCTGACCGGCGGCACCGTCATCAGCTCCGAGCTGAACATGGAGCTGGCCGAGGCTTCCCTGAACGATCTGGGCCGCGCCCATCAGGTGGTCGTCACCAAGGACACCACCACCATCGTCGACGGCGAGGGTGATCCCTACGCCATCGCCGCCCGCGCCCACGAGGTCCGCTCCGCCATCGCCACCACCACCAGCGAGTACGACAAGGAGAAGCTGCTGGAGCGTCTGGCCAAGCTGACCGGCGGCGTGGCCGTCATCAAGGTCGGCGCCCAGACCGAGATCGCCATGAAGGAGCAGAAGCTCCGGGTGGAGGACGCCCTGAACGCTGCCCGTGCAGCCGTTGAGGAGGGCATCGTCGCCGGCGGCGGCACCGCCCAGGTCAACGCCATCTCTGCCGTCGAGGAGCTGATCGCCACTCTGCACGGCGACGAGAAGACCGGCGCGAAGATCATCGCCGCTGCTCTGCAGGCTCCCATCCGCCAGATCGCCCAGAACGCCGGTGTGGACGGCTCCGTCATCTACGAGCGGGTCAAGAATTCCGGCAAGATCGGCTACGGCTACAACGCCTACACCGAGGAGTTCGTGGACATGATCGAGAGCGGCATCGTCGACCCCACCAAGGTCACCCGTTCCAGCCTGATCAACGCCGCCAGCGTGGCCGCCTGCGTGCTGACCACCGAGTCCCTGGTGGTCGACAAGCCCGACCCCGCCGCTGATGCAGCCGCCGCTGCCGCCGCAGCCCAGGGTGGCATGTACTAAGAAAACCCCATAAACACCAACGCCCCTGTTTCACGTGAAACAGGGGCGTTTTTTGATCGTCATGGGGTGATCTGAATTTGCATCATTCCACCGGGGTCTTCGGGAAGGCGCTGTGGTCGAAGTAGTAGTAGTTCGGCACTTCCTGGTTAAAGGCCTCCAGATCTGCGTCGGTGATCAGGCAGGTCCGGGCGTCGGCAAGCATATGGGGGGTGGCGTCGAAGTGGTACCAGGTATTGCCGCCGTCCAGGCTGACCATGTTCCACCAGTGGTTGGTGGTGCGGACCTCGTTGGGCAGGCGGGTGACGGTCAGATTCGGCAGACCCATCCGGTCAAACAGCACCCGGGAGATGGCGTAAAAGCCGAAGCAGTCGCCCCGGTTGGTGGTCATCATCAGGTGGGCGGCCTGCATGTAGTCGGTCTTGTCGAAATCGGCGATGTAGTAGCAGTGACCCTCGATCCAGTCGTAGACGGCATT
>JAFQSI010000090.1 GCA_017409645.1 Oscillospiraceae bacterium
CGCGGCGGTGTCCAGACTGGCGGTGCCGTCTGCAAGGACCAGGGGGATCTCGGCGCCGCTGATCTCGGTGACGGTGCCGCTGTCATAGCGCAGATTGGCAAGATAGCCGTCCCGGGTCAGGCCCGTCTCCTCCAGGAACCGCTCCAGCATCCAGAGCTGGCCCTCGGTGGTGGGGTGCAGGTAATCGCCGGAGTTGAACAGGATGGGGATCTGATAGGGCGCTGCGGCAAAGAGCGCCGCCATGGAGTCATACTGCTCCACCAGGATCACATCGTCGTATTCCGCGGCGACCTGGGCCATCCAGTGGGCGTAATCGCCGATCTCGGGTCTGGTGCCGTCCTTGGTGGGGATGGGGGTCCGCAGGATGACCTTCGCGCCCTTGTCCTGAATGGCTTCAATGATGGTGCGCAGGTTCGCCTTGTAGTTTGTCTCTCCCACATTGATGTGGGAGGCGCTGTCGTTGGTGCCGATCATGATGGAGACCACATCGGGCTCATAGCGCGTCAGGCGATCATGCAGCTGGGCGATGGTGTCGTTGGTATCGGCACTGGAAACGGCGGTGTTGATGACGATGTCGCCGCTGCGGCCCAGGTCGTCATGGAGGAATTTTTCAAACATCTGGCTGATGGAGTCCCGGCCGAAGGTGTAGCGGGCGCCGTGGGTGATGGAGTCGCCCATGAACAGCCAGGTCAGGCTCTCGCCGCTGCGGAGCAGTGCTTCCAGGGGCTGCACCTGGGGCTGCCAAAGCCGGGACTCGCCGCCCAGGGTGCCCTCAAGAATGGGCATCCTTACGCTCAGATCCGCAGCCGTGACGGTCAGGCGATAGCGCTCCCCGGCGGGCAGACCCTCAAAGGTCAGCACGGAGCCCCCGGCGGTGCGGCTCAGGGTGTAGCTCTCCAGGGCCAGCTCCACCGTCCAGGTCCGGTCCTCCAGACCGGAGATGACCAGGGAATCGGCCCCGGAGGTGACCACGGGGACCGTGTCGGAGTAGGCGACGGGGGCGTCCAGCTCCGTCAGGTCGGCCACGGTCTGGTAGCCGCCGCTGGTGCCGAAGGTGGCGGCGGCGAGCTGGCGGCCCATTTCATGGTGGCCCATGCCGGAGAGGGTGCCGTCCGGATTGTAGCACGCAGCGCCGAAGGCGGCTGCGTTGTGGTCCACCAGGACGGTGCAGCTTCTGGTCCTGCCGGTGAGATCGTTCAGGACCTCCCGGACGGCGGCTGCGTACAGCTCATCGTTTCCGGTGGCGGGATCGGGACAGGGGGTCTGGATCACGGCGAAGCCGCTGCCGCTGCGCAGGGATACGGCCTTGCTGATGTAGGCCAGAAGATCCGCGCGGAAGGCGTCCAGGCCGTCTGCACCGGCGGCGTAGTCCTCCGGACCCACCAGGTAGACGGCGGCTCTGGGATCCAGGGCGGCGACCCGGTCATCGAAGCGCGCCAGGGAATCGGACAGGCTCTGCCCGGCCCGGCCCACGACGATGGCGTAGCGCTGGCGGCTGCTCCAGCCGTCGGAGAGGGCGTTCATCTTGATGCCCCGGACATATTCCTCAAACTGGTAAGGATAGCTGCGGATGCCGCCGATCCCGGTGACGGAGCCGGCGGTGATGCTGCCGCCGTCGAACATCCAGGAGTTGCTGCTGTCATCCTCGCCCTGGGTCTCAAACATCTGGCCGATGCTGCCGCCCAGGGGAAGGGCGGCAGCATCGTCGTGGTCGAGATTCAGTCCCGTCAGGGTCCTCAGCTCCGTGTCCGTCAGGACCTCGGGCAGGATCAGGATGTAGTTGATGGTGCCGCTGAAGCTGTGGGCGCTGCTGCCGCCTGCGTAGTAGGCGTCGGCATTGACGGCGGTCAGCATACCGAATCTGGATTCATCCAGATCCACGGTGGTGGGCCCGGCGCCGTTGGAGGACAGGCCCCAGTGGCCGTTGGAATCGTCGTAGACGAAGCCGGCGGTGTTGTCTGCTCCGGCGGTCATATTTGCATCCGTGGGATTGCCCATGAAGCCGCCGCCCAGCTCGTGGCGGAACTTGGTGCCGTTGGCGCCCACATAGCAGCCGCTGTCCGTGCCGAGAACGGCCTGGACGCCGGAGACGTGGCTGAAATATGCCTTGTAGAGGATGGTGCCGCTGTCCATGGCGTTCAGCGCGGCGGCAGCCTCGCCCTCGGCGATGGCGACCTTGTTGGTGCCGTCGAAGGTGACGGCGTCGTTGCCCTCGTAGAACAGCGCAGCCATGGCCTTCAGGGCCTCCATGCCGGTGGTTTCGCCCCGGACGGCGGGGGACTGGACGCCCTCTGCGGTGACGCGGTAGTAATACCGGGTCCCCAGACCTGCGTCCTCATCCAGATACGCGCCGGTATCGGCGGTGCCGATGGGAGTCCAGAGCAGCGCGTCATCGGACCGCTCCACCTGATAGGTGACGCCGCTTTCCGCGTTCCAGGACAGGCGGTTGGTCATGTACCGGGCCGTGACGGTCAGGCCCGGATCGGCTCCCTGCTCTGCCTGGGCGCGGATGGGCATCAGGCCGATGACCAGGACCAGCGCCAGCAGAAGACTCAGAAAACGCTTGTGATTTTTCTCCATTTTTTCGCTTCCTTTCCTGTTTTTTCCCGTGCTTCCCATATGCTGCCCCCGGGATCCGGACAGACGGGCAGATCGCAGCGGGGCCGCTGCTTTCTATTTTAGGATACCATATTTTAGGATCTGCTCCAACGGTTTTTCCGTGATGTTATCACCATAAACCCCGATAATCGAAACATTTGTCAACTCCTCCATATTTCCGTTCGATTTTTGGATACTCTCACAAAGCCGCGGCGGCGGGGTGCAAATTCGTGGACAATCCCGATTTTGGGTGATACAATAAGCTGGAAAAATACCCAAAGGAGGAAAGAACATGCAATTAAATCGCATAAAACGCAGCATCAGTCTGCTGCTTGTGCTGATCATGGTGCTGTCTCTGTGCCCCGTGCAGGCCTTTGCCGCCGGGACAGAGGAACACGACCACCACGACCACACAGCAGAAGCAGAGCCCGCTGCGGAAACCACAGAACCGGAGCAGCTTCAGGCCCAGACCGATGCGCTCCTGCTGCAGCTCCTGGGCACCCCGACCCCGTCGGAGGAGATGGCCCGGTCCGCTGCTGACGCCATGGACGCGGACACGCTCCACAGCGCCAAGGCTGAGCTGCTTCCCCTGATCGATCAGCTCCGTCAGCTGACCGAGGAGGAGCTTCAGGCCTTCGGGGACCGAAATCCCGCCTTCGTGGCCTACGCCGACGCGGTCATGGCCGCGGAAGATGCGGGCGTCATGCCCATGGCCACCTCCGGCACGGTCCTGGACGGCCGGATCACCGTGACGGATACGGCCGGAAATGTCGCCGTCTCCGGCAATACCGTCAAGGTCACGGTCAAGGGCTCCGGCGGCTTCACCGGCGGCGACACCGCGACCAACACCGTTACGGTTACCAACACCTCCGGCTCCACGGCAGAGATCAGCTTCGATTACAGCTGCTCCGCCAGCGGTACCTTCACCTTCTCCGAAAGCTCCAATTCCGGAACCTTCCGCAGTATGATGGCAGCCGGGGAAACCAAGACCATGACCATGACCGCCACCGGCGGCGCGCTCTGGTCCTCCTCCACGGCGACCCTGAATCTGACAAATTTCTCCCTGACCACGGCGCAGGATTCCTCCCGGGTCACTGTGGACTTTGACAGCTCCATGGGCGGCGTGACTGCGGACGGCACGGCCGTCACCGCCGGGACCACTCTGGAGGGCATCACCCCCGCCGAGGGCGTCCAGCTGGTGGCGAAGCCCGCCGCGGGCTATACCTTTGCCTGCTGGGTCGATCCGGCAGATGGCTCCATCGTGGCATACGACGCCGCCTATACCCTCAAGCCCATGAGCGACGTCTCCATCAAGGCCATGTTCGTTCCCGCTGCAAGCTCTGCCTGCTTCCGGATCGGCAAGACCCCCTACTACAGTCTGAACGATGCCCTGGCAGCGGCGGGCAGCGGCGATGTGATTATCCTGGTCAACAACGGCACCCTGCCTGCCGGTGACTACACCATTCCCTCCGGCATTACCCTGCTGATCCCCTATGACGAGAGCGGCGTGGTCTTCACCACGGAGCCTGCAAGCGCAGCCTCTGTCACCACCCTCTCCGCCTACCGGACTCTGACCCTGGCAGAGGGCGCGAATCTGACTGTCAATGGCACCCTGAGCGTCACCGCCAAGCATTACCGCAGCGGCGGCAGACCCGTGGGCAAATACGGCCACATCGCCCTGCAGGAGGGCAGCGACCTGAAGGTCAACGGCAAGCTCTACGCCTACGGCTACATCACCGGCAAGGGCAATGTGAAGATCATGTCCGGCGCCAGTGTGTATGAGTATTTCCAGATCATCGACTTCCGGGGCGGCTCGGCTACACTGGCCATGTACGGCAAATCCCAGGCAGTCTTCCCCCTGAGCCAGTACTATGTGCAGAACGTGGAAGCTCCCATGACTCTGGAGGCCGGTGCCACGGAGTATGGCTACACCACCCTGTATATGTCCAGCACGGAGTACCATTCCACTGTCAAGTTCATCGGCACCAGCGGGGCCATGTTCAACCTGACCTCCGGCTCCGTGACCAAAGCCTATGACGGCGCTTCGGACCGGCTGCTGATCAAGGCCAACGGCACCATGACCCTGGAGCCCATGTCCCTGTCGGTCTCCTCCATGTCCATCAACTCCGAGGACTATGTACTGCCCATCAACAGCTCCATCACCATCGAGCTTCAGAGCGGAACCGCCACCATCAAGCAGGATCTTGCCCTGCAGCCCAATGCGGAGCTGATCGTGGATGCGGGCGCCACCTGCGCCCTGGCCTCCGGCGTGCGGCTGTATGTCTATGACATGGACCAGTGGGGCAGCTATGTCTACGGCGGTGCCCAGCTGCGCGTGGTCCCCTACGCCCCCGGCAGAACCTACAAATCCGCCACCAGCAGCTCCCGGACCATCACCGGCGATGCCGCCATTCAGGTGGCGGGCACCCTGGACACCTCCGCGGGTAAGCTCTACACCACTGAGGGCGGCGCTGCCATCACCGGCGTGGAGGGCGGCATCGTGAAGCTGGCCTCCGTCTCCGCGGGTACCACCTATCAGGCCACCCAGAGCGGCAGCGACATCACCTTCGTCTCCATCCCCGTCACCTCTGCCAAGCTGCAAAACGCCGACGGCGGCTACCTCGCCACCTCTGCCAACACCTACAGCTATGAGGGCGGCGTTTGGGGTGTGTACTGCGACCACAGCTACACCGACACCACCGTGGACGCCACCTGTACGACGGACGGCAGCGTCACCCATACCTGCTCCAAGTGCGGCAGAAGCTATTCCGAGACGCTCCCTGCCCTGGGCCACACCCCCGGCCAGACCGTCATCGAAAATGTCCACGCTGCCACCTGTACCCAGGAGGGCAGCCAGGATTCCGTGGTGTACTGCACGGTCTGCAATGCAGAGATCTCCCGTTCCACCGAAATGCTCCCGGCCTTCGGCCACAGCTGGGATGAAGGTGCAATTACCACTGCCCCCGGCTGCCTGACCGAGGGTGAGAAGACCTACACCTGCGGCCTCTGCGGCGAAAAGCAGACCGAGCTGCTGGCCATTCTGGGCCACGACATGGTCTATACGCCCAGCAAGGACGCCACCTGCACCGAGCCCGGCGAGGCCGCCGGTGCTTATTGCAGCCGCTGCGACTATGTGGAAGCGGCGGGCGGTGTGATCCCCGCCCTGGGCCATGACTGGGCCGAAACCGCCCGGACAGAGCCCACCTGTACCGACGACGGCAGCATTTCCTCTGCCTGCGCCCGCTGCGGCGAGACCAGGACCGAAGTCATCGCTGCCACCGGTCACAGCTACACTGCCGCCGTGACCGCTCCCACCTGCACCGCACCGGGCTACACCACCCATACCTGCGCCAACTGCGGCCACAGCTATGTCGGTGAGCAGACGCCCCCCACCGGCCACCGCTACGAGACGGCGGTCACCGCCCCCACCTGCACCGCCGCGGGCTTCACCACCTACACCTGCACCGTCTGCGGCGACAGCTACCTGGGCGATGAGACGCCCGCCGTCGGCCACGACTACGGCGACGGCTCCGTCACCAAAATCGCCACCTGTACCGAGGACGGTGTCAGAACCTACACCTGCTCTGTCTGCGGCGACAGCTATGACACGCAGATCCCCGCCCTGGGCCATGATCTGAAGCATCATGACGCCAAGCTCGCTTCCTACACCAGTGTGGGCTGGGACGCCTATGAGGAATGTGCCCGCTGCGATCACACCACCTACACGGAGTACCCCATCCTGACCCGGACGGGCGTCTCCGATTACGAGACTTTCCTGAAGGATCTGCTGCTTCTGGAGCAGATCGCCGACCGCTATGTGGAGGAGAATCCCGGCGAGGATCCCGCGGCGCTGGTACTCAATTACATCCGTACCGGCATCCCCAGCTACACCACCGCCTCCTGGGCCATCATGGCAGGCAATGAGAACACCGACTTTACCGCCTATGTGCTGGCCTATGAGGACGCCTACAATACCACTGTGACGGACCCCGCAGAGCTGATCAGCGTGGTCAGCATCCGGGAGCTGGGGCAGTTCCCCGCGCCCAGCGATCCTGATTTCGCCCTGGAGTTCACCCACATGTTCGGCACCATGGACATCACCAGCCACAACCCCGGAAGCGTGGACCACGCGGACGTGGCGGGCTGGGCCGGTGACCTGGTGGACCTGCTGGACCTGGTGGACGGCAAGTCCGATGTAAAGGACAAGGAAACGGTGGAGGAGATGGTCAGCGCCATCTTCGCCGGTGACTACATCGCCGGTGCCGTGGAATCCTTCGGCCGTCAGGATATGTACGGCGACCTGGACGCCTTCTATATCATGGAGGAGCTGGGCAAGCAGGAGTACCACACCGGCCTGCTGACCGAGATCCTCCGGGGCTACTTCGTCGACGGCCTGACCGACGAGGACCGGGCGGCCTACTTCCTGGAAAACCGCATGAACGGCACCACCAACCGCGCCGCCCTCCGGGCCGCCGTCTATGCCGCCTATGTGGGCAACAGGGTCAACACCACCCTGGAGGGCACCCGGACCTTCGCCTCCGATGCCGAAAAGCTCTATGACCTGCGCATGGCTGTCTGCTACGCCTTCGCAGACTACCTCTGGAAGCTCTCCGGCGACTACGTGGAGGACTCCGGCAATGCGTCCTTCACCGTTACTTCCAGTGAATCCGTTCTGCTGGCCCCCGGCATCACCCGCCAGAGCATCTCCGCCACCGCCGCAGACGGCGCGGCGCTGAGCTGCTTCGTCACCACCGCAGAGCTGGGCCGGGAGGACGTCCGGATCGATTCCGCGGCAGGTGAGGGGACCGTCCTGGCCCAGGCACAGGGCTATGACGCCAATGTCCTCGCTGCCGTCAACGCCGGTGCCATCGCCGCCGGTTCCTACACCGATAGCGCCGCCTTCGCCGGAAGCCTGACCGGCACAGTCCTGGTTCAGAACGGCGCAAGCGTGGCAGACAGCAGCGATGTCCGCACCGCCGGGACCGCCGCAGGCGTCACCAGGACCGGCAAGGCCGTCCTTGTGACCGTGGACAATGCCACCGCGGCAGAGACGGCACAGCTCCTCCTGGACGCCGGCTGCGTCACCGCTTACCTGCTGGACAGCGGCGAAAGCACCTCCTTTGTTTCCAGAACGGAGACGGAGGCCGCCTTCACCGACCACACGGAGAATCCCGCCCGGGTCGGCTCCGTGCTGCTGCTGATCTCCACTGCGCCCGACGACACCGCCTTTGACCACGCGGTCCTGTCTGCGGAGCATACCTACCTGTCCGTGAACGGCTCCGTGCAGCTCACCGCCACCGGCGTCACGGCCCGGGGCAGCGAGATCGCCATTCCCGAGGGCGAGCTTGCCTGGAGCGTTTCCGACGAAGCTGTCGGCACCGTTTCCGGCGACGGCGTCTTCACCGCAAAGACCGTCGGCGATGTCCAGGTCATGCTGAGCCTGAACGGCGAGCAGATCGGCTCCGCCGCGCTCCATGTGGTCACGCCCGACACCGTTTACTTTACCAGCAGCAACATCAACGCCTACTACGGCGAAGCGGCTGCCCTGCCTCTGGCTGCCCTGTACCAGAGAAAGCCCGTGGCCATCGCCCCGGCGGATGTGCGCTTTGCGGTCAGTGAAAATGACGAGGGCATCACCGGCGGCACCGTCACCGGCTTCGACTTCATCGGCAGCGAGACCTCCGGCCTGAAGACCGTCACCGTCACCGCAGCCCTGGCTGCCGATGGCAACGTCAACGATACCATCACCGTCACCATGTACAATCCCGGCGATGTGGTCTTTGACTTCGATCAGGCCACCGGCGGCGACCGCCAGCTTGCCTGGCTGCGGGAGATCTCCAACGCCACCACCGAGGACGACAACACCTACTATGTCGTGGATCCCGCCGCCGCCATGGTCACGGACTACACCTTCGCCATCGATATGTCCGCCATCGCGGTCCCCGAGCAGCTGAAGGAGCTGACCAGCATGCTGCCCGGCGCGGATGAGACCGACGGCACCGCCTGGGGCTTCCTGCTGCAGCTGGCCGACCGGGTCAGCGACCTGTCCGAGGTCCGGGCCGCCATTCAGATCGACCCCAATTTCGATGTGGATCTGTCCGGCCTGAGCCTGCAGAATGAGTATTTCACCCTGAGCAGCGCCCGGCTGGATCCCGAGACGAATGTCCTGAACGTCACCCTGAACTGGGTCAAGCAGTTCGCCGCCATCGAGCCTGCCACCGCCAACCCCATCTGCGTGGTCAGCGGCATCAAGCTCACGCCCAAGGCCGGGGCCGCCTGGGACGAAAGCAGCAGCCTGACTCCCAGCAACAGCGCCGTTCTGAGCTATGAGTTCTACCTCTCCGCCGGCGCGCTGTACACCTTTGCCAGCGATGCGGCCAATCAGGCGGCCTATGGCCTGACTCCCTATGTCAACCCCACCAACACCGGCGACCGGGGCGCCTCCTTCGGTGCCGATTACGCCTCCTTCCGGGATACCTACACCCTGGTCAACGCCCTGAAGAACGGCTGGTACTTCGAGAACGGACAGAATGTCTTCTATGTGGACGGCGTGCTGCATACCCAGCACACCCCCGGAAGCAGCGTCGTCACGGCCCCCACCTGCACCGAGGGCGGCTATACCACCCATGTGTGCGCGGTCTGCGGTGTCACCTATGTGGCCGATGAGACGGCCGCTCTGGGCCACAGCTACGACCACGATTACGATGCCGACTGCAATGTCTGCGGTGAGACCCGCGAGGTCGCCTTTATCTCCGAGCAGATCACCGGCATCACCGGTCAGGGCAGCTCTGTGGATACCTCCGAGCCTGCACACGACAAGTCCGTGGGCAATGCCTTCGACGGCGACTACAATACCTTCTGGGCCACCGTCCCCAACGGCACCCTGGCCGATGCCTACCTGATCGCCGATCTGGGCGGCACCTGCACCGTCAACAAGGTGGAGTACACCAAGCGCCACGATTCTGCGGCAGGCTACAACTGCACCGGCAACCTGCTGAACTACATCATCGAGGTCAGCACCGACGGCGAAACCTGGACCCAGGTGGCCTCCGGCGCTACCGTGGACGGCACCACCGAGATCACCTTCGCACCCGTCCGGGCCGCCTATGTCCGCCTGACCTCCACCAGCTCCTACCACTGGCAGGCATCCAGCGCCAACACCGTTATGTGTGTCGCGGAGCTGGCTGTCTACAAGGCAGTCTGCGCAAGCCACACCGAGGAAGTCATCCCCGGCAAGGCAGCCACCTGCACCGAAACCGGCCTGACCGAGGGCAAGAAGTGCAGCGTCTGCGGCGAGATCATCGCTGCACAGGAAGAGATCCCCGCCCTGGGCCACACCGAGGAAGTGATTCCCGGCAAGGAAGCCACCTGCACCGAGACTGGCCTGACCGAGGGCAAGCGCTGCACCGTCTGCGGCGTGACCATCGCAGAGCAGACCGAGATCCCCATCACCGACCATACCTACGACGATGAGAACGACGCCGACTGCAATGTCTGCGGCACCGTGCGGGATCCCTACAAGATCACCGGCATCACCGGCGAGGGCAGCTCTGTGGATACCACCGAGGCTGGCTTCGACAAGTCTGTGGGCAACGCCTTTGACGGCGACTACGGCACCTTCTGGGCCACCGTGCCCGGCGGCAATCTGGCTGCGTGCTACCTGATCGCCGATCTGGGCGATACCTACACCATCGACAAGGTGGAGTACACCAAGCGCCACGATGCCGCCGCAGGCTACAACTGCACCGGCAACCTGCTGAACTACATCATCGAGGTCAGCACCGACGGCGAAACCTGGACCCAGGTCGCATCCGGTGATACCGTGGACGGCACCACGGAGATCACCTTCACGCCCGTCCAGGCCGCCTATGTCCGCCTGACCTCCACCAGCTCCTACCACTGGCAGGCAGCAAACGCCAACACCGTTATGTGTGTTGCGGAGCTGGCGGTCTATCGGACCGCACAGCAGGAGGAAACTGCCCCCCTGCATGCAAAGGTCCTGAGCGACAACCGGATCCTTGCCCTCAGCGATTGCGAGTACCTGCTGACCGGCACCGGTGAGAACACCTGGAGCCTGTCCCACGCCGGTACCTACTATGTCAAGCCCGCTGCCAACGGCACCACCATTCCCCAGACCATCGGGGTGTTCGACCAGCTCACACTGACGGCCAGCGGCGACAACATCTTCATTGCCAGTACCCTGGCGACCAATGTTCCGGGCGGCGGCAGCATCCACATCTGGACCGCCGGCAAGGACGTCCCCTACTGGGATCGCTGCGGCTCTGCACACGGTTTCAATGCATCCAACGGCACCCATGAGCTGTCCTTCTTCCGGGCAGACGAGAATGGCACCGGCAGCGAGATCCCCGGCTACACCAGAGTCACCTACTCCGAACTGCAGTCCGGTGAAAGCTACCTGATCGCCGCCCGGAAGGACAGCGACTGGTACATCATGAATCCCAGTGCGTCCACCGAGAAGTTCGATCATATCGCACTGCTGGTCACCGACGCAGTCACCCACACCCACGCGTACACCACCACCACCCAGGACGCGACCTGCAGCGCCACCGGCCTGAAGACCGATACCTGCACCTGCGGCCATGTCCACACCGAGATTATCCCTGTCGACGAAGATGCCCACACCGAGGAAGTGATCCCCGCCAAGGCAGCCACCTGCACCGAGTCTGGTCTGACCGAGGGCAAGAAGTGTTCCATCTGTGGTGAAATCATCGTTGCACAGGAAGAAATTCCTGCAACCGGCCACACCGCAGGCGAGGTCGCCAAGGAGAACGAGGTCATTCCCACCTGCACCACCGAAGGCTCCTATGATATCGTCGTCTACTGCACCGTCTGCGGCGAGGAGATCTCCCGAGAGGCCGTCACCGTCCCCGCTCTGGGCCACACCGAGGAGATCATCCCCGGCAAGGCTGCTACCTGTACTGAGACTGGCCTGACTGAGGGCAAGAAGTGTTCCGTCTGCGGCGAGATCATCGTTGCCCAGGAAGAGATCCCCGCAACCGGCCACACCGAGGAAATCATCCCCGGCAAGGACGCCACCTGCACCGAAACCGGCCTGACCGAGGGCAAGAAGTGCAGCGTCTGTGGCGAGACCCTGGTCGCCCAGGAAGAGATCCCCGCCCTGGGACACTCCTACGAATCCGTCGTGACCGCACCTACCTGCACGGAAGGCGGCTACACCACCTACACCTGTTCCGTCTGCGGTGACACCTACGTCGCTGACGAGGTCGCAGCTCTGGGCCATACCGAGGAGGTCATCCCCGGCAAGACTCCCACCTGCACCGAAACCGGCCTGACCGAGGGCAAGAAGTGTTCTGTCTGTGGAGAAATCCTGGTCGCCCAGGAAGAAATTCCTGCAACCGGCCACACCGCCGCCGAGCCTGTCCGCGAGAACGAGAAAGCCCCCACCTGCACCGAAGCCGGTTCCTACGACTCCGTCGTCTACTGCACCGTCTGCGGCGAGGAGATCTCCCGCGAGACCATGACCGTCGCAGCTCTGGGCCACACCGAGGAAATCATCCCCGGCAAGGCTGCCACCTGCACCGAAACCGGCCTGACCGAGGGCAAGAAGTGTTCCGTCTGTGGCGAGATCATCGTTGCACAGGAAGAAATTCCTGCAACCGGCCACACCGAGGAAGTCATCCCCGGCAAGGACGCCACCTGTACCGAGACTGGCCTGACCGAGGGCAAGAAGTGCAGCGTCTGCGGCGAGACCCTGGTCGCCCAGGAAGAGATCCCCGCCCTGGGCCACACCCCGGGCGAGGTCGCAAGGGAGAACGAGGTCGTTCCCACCTGTACTACCGCTGGCTCCTATGATATCGTGGTCTATTGTACCGTCTGCGGCGAGGAAATCTCCCGAGAGACTGTCACCGTCGACGCGCTGGGCCACACCTACGATGACGACTACGACACCACCTGTAATGTCTGCGGCGAGACCCGCGAGGTCGACTTTACCTCCGAGCAGGTCACCGGCGTCACCGGTCAGGGCAGCTCCGTGGACACCTCCGAGCCTGCACACGACAAGTCCATCGGCAACGCCTTCGACGGCGACTACAACACCTTCTGGGCCACCGTTCCCGGCGGTACTCTGGCCGATGCCTACCTGATCGCCGATCTGGGCGGCACCTGCACTGTCAACAAGGTCGCCTACACCAAGCGTTACGATGCAGCTGCCCGGTACAACTGCACCGGCAACCTGCTGGACTACATCATCGAGATCAGCACCGACGGCGAAACCTGGACCCAGGTCGCAGCCGGCGATACCGTGGATGGCACCACCGTCATCGAGTTCGCACCTGTGAAGGCTGCCTATGTCAGACTGAGGGCCACCGAGTCTTATCACTGGCAGGAAGCCAACAAGAACACGGTCATGACCGCCGCGGAGCTTGAGATCTTCAAGCTGGTCTGCACGGAGCATACCGCCGCCGAGGCCGTTCGCGAGAACGAGAAGGCTCCCAGCTGCACCGAAGCCGGTTCCTACGACTCCGTGGTCTACTGCACCGTCTGCGGCGAGGAAATCTCCCACGAGACTGTCGCCGTCGACGCCCTGGGCCACACCTACGAGTCCGTCGTGACCGCACCCACCTGCACCGAGAGCGGCTACACCACCTACACCTGTACCGTTTGCGGTGACACCTACGTTGCTGACGAGGTCGCAGCTCTGGGCCACACCGAGGAGATCATCCCCGGCAAGGCCGCCACCTGCACCGAAACCGGCCTGACCGAGGGCAAGAAGTGCAGCGTCTGCGGCGAGATCATCGTTGCACAGGAAGAAATTCCTGCAACCGGCCACACCGCCGCCGAGGCCATCCGCGAGAACGAGAAGGCCCCCACCTGCACCGAAGCCGGTTCCTACGACTCCGTCGTCTACTGCTCCGTCTGCGGCGAGGAGATCTCCCGCGAGACCGTCACCGTCGCAGCTCTGGGCCATACCGAGGAAATCATCCCCGGCAAGGCCACCACCTGCACCGAAACCGGCCTGACTGAGGGCAAGAAGTGCAGCGTCTGCGGCGAGACCCTGGTCGCCCAGGAAGAAATCCCCGCAACCGGCCACACCGAGGAAATCATTCCCGGCAAGGACGCCACCTGTACCGAGACTGGCCTGACTGAGGGTATGAAGTGTTCCGTTTGCGGTGAGATCCTGGTCGCTCAGGAGGAGATCCCCGCTCTGGGCCACACCGAGGAAGTGATTCCCGGCAAGGCCGCCACCTGCACCGAGACTGGCCTGACCGAAGGCAAGAAGTGTTCCATCTGCGGCGAGATCATCGTCGCTCAGGAGGAGATTCCTGCAACTGGCCACTCCTACGAGTCCGTCGTGACCGCACCCACCTGCACCGAGAGCGGCTATACCACCTACACCTGCACCGTCTGCGGCGACAGCTATGTTGGTGACGAGGTCGCTGCCCTTGGCCACACCGAGGGCGAGGTCGCAAGGGAGAACGAGGTCGTTCCCACCTGCACCACCGCCGGATCCTATGATATCGTGGTCTACTGCACCGTCTGCGGCGAGGAAGTTTCCCGC
Source organism: Oscillospiraceae bacterium (assembly GCA_017409645.1). Classification (GTDB taxonomy): domain Bacteria; phylum Bacillota; class Clostridia; order Oscillospirales; family Oscillospiraceae; genus Faecousia. The sequence goes on from JAFQSI010000090.1 coordinate 14,138, forward strand.
GAGACCGTCACCGTCGCAGCTCTGGGCCACACCTACGATAACGCCTACGATCCCACCTGTAATGTCTGCGGCGAGACCCGCGAGGTTGACTTTACCTCTGAGCAGGTCACCGGCATCACCGGTCAGGGCAGCTCCGTGGATACCACCGAGCCTGCACACGACAAGTCCGTGGGCAATGCCTTCGACGGCGACTACAATACCTTCTGGGCCACCGTTCCCGGCGGCACTCTGGCCGATGCCTATCTGATCGCCGATCTGGGCGGCACCTGCACCGTCAACAAGGTCGCCTACACCAAGCGCCATGATGCTGCCGCTGGCTATAACTGCACCGGCAACCTGCTGGACTACATCATCGAGGTCAGCACCGACGGCGAAACCTGGACCCAGGTCGCAGCCGGCGATACCGTGGACGGCACCACCGTCATTGAATTCGCACCTGTGAAGGCTGCTTATGTCAGACTGAGGGCCACCGAGTCCTACCACTGGCAGGCAGCAAACGCCAACACCGTCATGACCGCTGCGGAGCTTGAGATCTTCAAGCTGGTCTGTACCGAGCATACCGCCGCCGAGGCCGTCCGTGAGAACGAGAAGGCCCCCACCTGCACCGAAGCCGGTTCCTACGACTCCGTCGTCTACTGCACCGTCTGCGGCGAGGAAGTTTCCCGCGAGACCGTCACCGTCGCAGCTCTGGGCCACACCGAGGAGATCCTCCCCGGCAAGGCACCCACCTGCACCGAGTCCGGCCTGACCGAAGGCAAGAAGTGCAGCGTCTGTGGCGAGATCATCGTTGCCCAGGAAGAAATCCCCGCAACCGGCCACACCGAGGAGATCATCCCCGGCAAGGACGCTACCTGCACCGAGTCTGGCCTGACGGAGGGCAAGAAGTGCAGCGTCTGCGGCGAAACCCTGGTCGCCCAGGAAGAAATCCCCGCAACCGGACACACCGAGGAGATCATCCCCGGCAAGGCTCCCACCTGTACCGAAACCGGCCTGACCGAAGGCAAGAAGTGCAGCGTCTGTGGCGAGATCATCGTTGCCCAGGAAGAGATCCCCGCAACCGGCCACACCGCCGCCGAGGCCGTCCGCGAGAACGAGAAGGCCCCCACCTGCACGGAAGCCGGTTCCTACGACTCCGTCGTCTACTGCACCGTCTGCGGCGAGGAAATCTCCCGCGAGACCGTCTCCGTCGACGCCCTGGGCCACACCGAGGAGATCATCCCCGGCAAGGAAGCCACCTGTACCGAGACTGGCCTGACCGAGGGCAAGAAGTGTTCCGTCTGCGGCGAGATCCTGGTTGCCCAGGAAGAAATCCCCGCAACCGGTCACACCGAGGAAGTTATCCCCGGCAAGGACGCCACCTGTACCGAGACTGGCCTGACTGAGGGCAAGAAGTGCAGCGTCTGCGGCGAGACCCTGGTTGCTCAGGAGGAGATCCCCGCAACCGGCCACACCGAGGAAACCATCCCCGGCAAGGCTCCCACCTGCACCGAAACCGGCCTGACCGAAGGCAAGAAGTGCAGCGTCTGCGGTGAAATCATCGTTGCCCAGGAAGAGATCCCTGCAACCGGCCACACCGAGGAAATCATCCCCGGCAAGGCTGCCACCTGCACCGAAACCGGCCTGACCGAAGGCAAGAAGTGCAGCGTCTGCGGTGAAATCATCGTTGCCCAGGAAGAGATCCCTGCAACCGGCCACACCGAGGA
>JAFQSI010000091.1 GCA_017409645.1 Oscillospiraceae bacterium
CCTGCAGGTCTGGCTGGCGGTGTTCGCCAACATCTGGCTGCTGGGCATGGTTGCCATGGCCCTCTGGGCGGCCCTCAGCTGGCTCCGGGTCCGGCGGCAGGTCCGGGAATCCGTCCCGGAGGACGGCGTGTACCTCTGCGATCGGATCAGCTCGCCCTTTCTTTTCGGACTCATCCGGCCGAAGATCTATCTGCCCTCCTGTCTGGAGGGAGACGCAAGGAGCCATGTCATCGCCCACGAAAAGGCCCACCTGGCCCGGCGGGACCACTGGTGGAAGCCACTGGGCTTTTCCCTTCTGACAGTCAACTGGTTCAATCCCGTCATGTGGCTGGCCTACATCCTGCTGTGCCGGGACATCGAGCTGGCCTGCGATGAGCGGGTGGTCCGCAGGCTCCCTGCGGAGGAGAAAAAAGCCTACTCCTCCGCCCTGCTCCAGTGCAGTCTCCCCCGCCGGGCCATCGCCGCCTGTCCCCTGGCCTTCGGCGAGGTGGGCGTGAAGCAGCGGGTCAGGTCCATTCTGAATTACAGGAAGCCCACGTTCTGGGTGATCGTCACGGCGGCGGTGCTGATTGGGATCCTGGCAGTCTGTCTTCTGACAGACCCCGTTGCTGAAACCCCAGATCCAGAGGAAACCACGCACACAGAACCACATCAGGACCCCGAAGCTGACGAGCCGAATCTGGGCATCTCCCTTCGGCTGGAACAAATCACGCCCGAGAGCGCGACCCTGGTCTGCACCCAGGACGGAACTCCCTGGCATGAGATCATCACCGGCGCGCCCTGGTCCCTCCAGGCCCTACGGGACGGCGTTTGGGTAGACCTGATGCCGGAAGACTCATTCTGGACTGCGGAAGCCTACCCCATCCCCATCGGGGAGAGCCGGAGCTTCCAGCTGGATTGGAGCCGGGATGTCGGCACTCTGGAGCCGGGCTTCTACAGGATCGCAAAAACTTTCTCCGGCTACGCACAGGTTACCCTGCACCAGTCTGAGTCGGAATCCGTCACCCGGACCTGCTATGCCGTCTTTGAGATCAACCCCCTTGGAATCCATCTCGACGTGGCGGATGTCACTCCCGGCGGCGCCACGCTGGTCTGCACCCAGGACGGCACCCCCTGGCGAGAAATCACCACCGGCTCTGAATGGACACTTGAACAGCTCACGGACGGGGGCTGGGTCAGTGTGCTGCCCGAGGATACCACCTGGACCGCCATCAGCATTGGCGTCAATCAGAACGGCACCACCAGCTGGAACCTGAGCTGGGAGCAGATCGTGGGTGAGCTGGGACCGGGGCAGTACCGGGTCGGCAAGTCCTTTCTAGGCTTCGGGGAATTTACCGTTGACGGCACCTGTGCCCTGGGTGAGGGCGTCCGGCAGACCTGCTGCGCGGAGTTTTCCATCGCCGGCCTGGGCATCGCGCTCAGCGCCGAGGATGTGACCCGAGACGGCCTGACCCTGGTCTGCACCCAGGACGGCACGCCCTGGAGCCAGATCCTGACCGGTTCGCCCTGGCATTTGGAGCAGCGGACCGCTGACGGCTGGGTCAGCGTGATGCCTGAGTACACAGCCTGGACCTCCGTCGCCTATCACGTGCCCCAGGGGCAGACCACCCGCTGGAGCATCAACTGGAGCCTGATCTGCGGAAGTCTGGAGCCCGGCACCTACCGCATCAGCAAGAGCTTCTCCGCCACGCCCGTCCAGCCCCCCTGGGGCGGTGTTCCCGGTGAACGCACGGAGGAGACGGTCTGGACGGAATTCATCATCGAATAACAAAAGCGGGCGCGTTGCAACATGGGTTTTGCATCGCGCCCGAAACGGTATGTCATCCTGAGCGACCGCAGAAAATCGCAGATTTTCGTAGGGAGTCGAAGGATCTTCGCACTGATCCGATTGCATATGTCCCGCCTGTGTGAAGATCCTTCGACTCGCTTCGCTCGCTCAGGACGACAGATTTGGGCCCTGCTGCAAAGCATAACACCTTGCAGCAGGGCCGTGATTATCGATGAATGGAGCGCAGATCGGCCTTTTCCAGAACCGTCAGACCGAATTCCTTTGCAAGGGCCAGGCCCTCCTTTTCTGCCTTGGGGTCGTTGAGTCCCTGGGGAGAATGGGCGTCGCAGCCCAGGATCACGTCGCAGTCCGCCTCGGCGGCCACCTCCCAGAAGGAGCGGTTGGGATAGTGTCTGCCCTCCCGGATGCCCAGCAGGTTGATCTCCAGGGGGATGCCGCAGCTTTTCGCTTCGGCACACACGGGCCGCAGGGCATCCATGTAGAATTTCCGGTCGCCGTTGTAGTGGATCAGATCCGGGTGCGCGAAGTAGGTGAACAGCCCCGTGTTCATGGCCTCCATGCTCTGGCGGCAATACTGCCGGACCGTCTCCCGGTCGTCAGTGACCAGACCGCTGTAGGGGGCGTCGTACTCATTGCCGATGAAATGCTGGCCCAGGATCAGATAGTCAATGGGAAAATCCCGGAGAAACTCGATGAGCCTGGGAAAATGCTTGGGGTAATACTCCGTCTCCAGGCCGATGGGCATTTCGATGGGATACTTGCTGCGCAGCTCCTGGATGGTCTGGATGTAGCCGGGCAGCTGGGCGGGCCGCATCCGGAAGTGGGAATAGTAGCCGTCCGGGAAAATGTAGGGCGTATGGTCCGCCCAGCCCAGGATCTGAAGCCCCGCCTTCAGGGCCTCCTGCACATATTCCTCCTCCCGTCCCACGGCATGGTTGCAGCGGTGGGTGTGGGTATGGTAATTGGCGATCATACAATCAACTCCTTTTCCATATGGTATCACGAAAGGCCGCTTTCGTCAACAAATCCGGACTGTGAACGAACCTTGTCGAAACCGTAACATCTTTGGAAACCTTCCGTGAAATCTATTTACGCTCCTTTTCGGTTTCGGTATAATGCTATCGAATCAAGAAAGGAGTCTCTTATGCCAATCCATTATTCCATCTTGGACCTGGTCTGGTATGTGATGGTGTATTCCATCATAGGCTGGACAATAGAGGTCTGTGTCTATGCGGTGACTACACACCGCTTCGTCAACCGGGGGTTGCTGAATCTGCCCTTTTCCATTCCGTACGGCCTTGTGTCGGCGGTGCTGATGGTGGTGCTGCCAACACTTCCTGGACTGCCGGTACAATTTCTCATGACCCTGGCGATCAGCTGCCTGATCCGGGTACTGTGTGACCATTTCGTTCGACGCGTAAGCGGCGCAGAGCGGAAGGACAGCTCCCTGCGCTCCCTGCGGCTCTTGGCTGCCCTGGCTATGACGAGCTTGCTGCTGCTCCAGTATCTGCTGATCCACCCTTTCCTGCTGACTCTGTTTGCAATCGTACCCGGATGGCTTCGTTCCGTGGGTGCCTGGTTATTTCTTGCACTGGTCACCGCCGACTTTTTCTGTGTCCGGCACACCCTCCGGACCCATCGTCTATCCCCCACCCTGGTCCTGCATTTGTCCGGGACCCAGCGGATCGCCGACCGGATGACGGACGCCATCTGGGGCCGCCTGCAAAGGGCCTACCCCGGCATCCGGGAGACAGGCGAACAGGATCACACCTTCGCCAGAGGGCTCTGCTTCGACAAGCTCTTCTGGGTGTTCCTGATGTCCTCCGTCCTGGGAGCGGGGATCGAAATGGTCTTCTGCCGGGTCACCGGCGGCGTCTGGATGAACCGGTCCAGCCTCCTGTACGGACCGTTCAGCGTGGTCTGGGGACTGGGGGCCGTGGTGCTGACGGTGGCACTGCAGCGGCTGAGCGACAAGCCTGACCGGCACATCTTCCTGGCCGGATGCCTGCTGGGCGGCGTATACGAGTATCTGTGTAGCGTCTTCACGGAGGTGGTATTCGGCACTGTGTTCTGGGATTACAGCCACATGCCCCTGAACCTGGGCGGTCGGATCAACCTGCTGTACTGCATCTTCTGGGGACTGCTGGCGGTGCTTTGGCTGCGGGTGCTGTATCCGCCCATGGAGCGGCAGATCGAGAAGCTGCCGCCGCTGGCGGGCAAGGTCATCACCTGGCTGATGATCACGCTGATGGTCTGCAACGCCGCCCTGACCAGCGCGGCCATGCTGCGCTACACAGACCGGCAGGCCGGGCCGGTCCGTACCGGCATCGTGGAAACCTTTCTCGATGAGCGGTATCCGGACAGCTATATGGAGCGCCGCTGGCCCAACATGATCGTCACAAACTAAAAAAGAAGGCCGACCCACGCCGGGTCGGCCTTGCTTCATTTCAGGGTGACGGTCAGATTGGGATTGTTCTCCGCGGCCTCCCGGAGGGTGTCCAGGAGGGCTTCACCGTAGCGGCCCAGCTGCTCCGTCACAGCGGCGGGGTCCGTCAGGACGATCTCCTTCTGTTCGCCGATCTCCGTAAGCAGATCATACAGCGCGTCCAGGTTCCGTCCGTACCACACGGGCAGGTCCAGACGTTCGGCCAGATGGCTGTGGGCCGCAGGCCGGTCGGTCATGGCCTTTCCTTCCAGGATGATGGCCATGGTCATTCCTCCCCGTAGAGCAGGATAAAGCTCTCGTAGTGGTCCTCGGTGTAGTAGATCAGGCCGTCATTGGAGAAGACGATGCGCTTTGCGCCCCGGCTGCTGGCGCCGTCGGTGTCGATGTCGCACTCGTAATACTGCCGTCCGTCAGCCTTGGGCAGGATGCCCTCCCGGTTGCCGAACTTGTCTCCGCCGATGGCTGCGCCCTCCAGATACCGCTGGACGCTGCCGCCCTCCCAGCCCAGATCCCGGGCCTCATTCTTCGTGATGAAGTTGCTGGGCAGCTCGCCGTAGGTGACCAGATACAGCGCCACATCCTCGGCAGAGTAGTACCAACCGTCGGGGTCCAGGAGCGCTTCCGTCTCCTGGGGCTCCGTCTCGATGGGTTCTGTTTCAACAGGGTCAGTTTCCAGGGGCAGTGTTTCCTCCGGCTCCGTCGCTTCAGGCAGCTCCTGAGCAGGTGCGGTCGTCTCAGCCCAGCTTTCGGAGGGGTTCGTCTCCTCCAGCGGTGCGGCGCCGCAGGCGAACAGGCCCAGCGTCAGCACAAGAGCCAGCAGCAATGCAAGGATTTTTTTCATATGTTTTCCTCCCTTTCTTCGGATGATCCCATTGTACTCCACCGAATAGAGAAATGCAAGCCTTTACAGCATTCCCCGGCGGTCCAGGATCACCAGCGTCCGCAGAAGCTCCTCCGACAGACCCAGATCGTCATCGCTGATCCCCTTCAGACTCCCGTCGGCGGTGAGCTTTTCGACGGTCGGCCGGGCGAAGGCCGGGATCTCCTCCAATTTATGATAGTGCCTGGTCCCCTCCTCAAATTTCGGGCAGACAAAGCCCCGGATCCTCCCGTCGTTGACCGGGAGCTTCCGCAGCTTCACGGCGTTGCTGTAATTTCCCTCCACCACCAATAGCTCCCCGTTTTCCGCACCGATGACCACGCCCACATGGTCCGGCGCGCCGGTGTCATCTTCGGAGCCCCTGGCGTCCCAGTTGTACAGCACCAGCTCCCCGATTTTAGGGACATAGTCGTCGCGCTCCTGCCAGATCCCCATATCCATCGCCTGTTCCACGATCCGGACGCAGCTGCACTCCAGAGGCAAAAGATGCGCCACACCGGCCATCACCGCCGCAGCACTGACGAAGGCTGCGCACCAGGCGTCCGACTCCTTCACCGCATACCCCCTGGGCAGGGGGCGGATGGAATTGTAAACCTCCAGGATCCTCCGATGCTCCGCGGTCCCCTCCCGGGTGCCCAGCCACCGGGCGGCAGTCAGGGCGTATTCAAGTCTCTTCTGCATGTTCGCCCTCCTCCCCCAGCTTTTCCAGGGCTGCCGTCAGGACCCTGGGGATCCGGATGCCCATCAGCCCCGCATTTTCCAGAACGCTGATGCATTCGTTGGCGCAGAAGGCGGCGATCACCGCATCCCGGATGTAATGGACCTCCAGCAGCAAATCCGCCAGATTCGCCATCACCACGATCAGAAGGGTCACGAATTTCCGGGCCAGACCCTTCCAGCCCACCCGACTGTCCAGGCCGCCGCCCTTCGTCTTCGGGCTGCTGTGGAAAACGCCTGCCACGATCAGGCCCGTGGCATAATCCACGCCCATGCAGAGCATCAGCGCCATCACGCTCATGTCAAAGCCGCCCACCAGCCAGGAGCCGACGCCCACTGCAGCGCCGATTGCCGCACAGACCGTTTCCTTCATCCGATCTCCTCCTTGATCGCTACCCTTGCCCACAGACTGGCTGCCGCGTCAGGCGTCCAGCCGGGCTGGGCCCGGTGGTCCTGTAAGCAGCGGTAGAGTCTCCCCTCATACCGCACCCGTATGCCGGTCTGATACTCGTCTTCGCTGTCCCAGGCCCGGAACAGCTCGGGGGCCTCCAGGGCCTCCCGATCCTCCAGATACTCTGCCAGAGCCTCGATCAGCGCTCTGAGCCGCATTGCCTTACTTGCTCTCATAGCTTCCTCCCAAAATGATACTCGGGGTTTCCCCGGCGATGGCGATGAGCCGTATCCGGTTTCGTTGTACCCGGACCGGCAGCTCGATTGGTATGGTTTTTGTCAAATTCATTTGCATCCCTCCGCCCATACCGGCAAATGGGACCGCTTGTTGCACAAATCTGTGCAACCGCGCACAAAAAACCGGGAACTTTTCCCGGAAACATTGCAAAACGCCCGTGGATATCACATCCACGGGCGTTTGGGTTTCCATTCTGTTGGGTCAGTCGTCCAGCTCGTCCTCTGCATCCAGAAGCTCGGTCATGGTCAGGTTGTAGACATTCTCCGCCTTCTTCTCAA
>JAFQSI010000092.1 GCA_017409645.1 Oscillospiraceae bacterium
ACCTTGTAGTATTCATGCATGGAGTTGCGCTGCTCCTGGGTCAGCTCGTTGTAGGGGCAGTCGCCGATGCCCAGCACACGCAGACCGTTGTTCTTCAGCTCCTTGCAGAAGCGCCAGTAGGTCAGCGGGAAGTTGGGCGAGATGAAAATAAAGTTTTTCATGCGTTTGTCTCCTCTCTTGTCGTATTTTTATTGCGATGTTAAGGATTTCTATATGATCGCATATGCCTCTGTAGGGGAGGGTCATGACCCTCCCGCCGAAAAACGGCAGTTTTTCGGTTTTCAATGTTCGCCTGCGGCGAATGGATTTTGCTTTGCAAAATCCGCGGGCGGGTCATGACCCGCCCCTACGGGCATACACATTCAAACAGCTTCTCAGATGCCCAGCATCCAGGGGACGTAGGTGTCCACCATCTTGTACCACCAGGGCCAGTCGTGGTTGACATCCATGCCCCAGTATTCGAACCGGGTCTTGATGCCCTTCTGGCAGCAGACGGTGTCCAGCCAGCGGGTAGACTCCAGCAGGGGCTCCTCCCAGGCGCCCTGACCGCAGACGATCAGGCTCTTCTGGGAATTGTAGTAGCCCATGTAGTGGTGATTGGGGTCCAGGTTGGCCAGGTACAGGTTGGGGCAGTTGTTGTAGACCAGGTCGTCGCAGTAGTCGCCGAAGAACTCCTTGTTGTCGTACAGACCGGAGATGGCGAAGCAGCTGTCAAACAGATCGGGACGGCGGTAGTACAGGTTGGCCGCATGCATGGCGCCCATGGAAGCGCCGAAGGTCATGATGCCCTGGTTCCAGTTCTCGGCCTTGATGATGGGGACCATCTCGTTGCAGATGTAATTGACCCAGTTCTCGTGGTTCTGGATGCGCCAGCGGCAGTCGCCGCCCTTGGCAGCCCAGGCTTCGTTGTCGATGGTGTCGACGCTGTAGACGATGCACTGACCGGCCTCGATCCACTTGGCCCAGTAGTCGATCATCTTGAAGCTCTCGAAGTCCCAGAACCGGCCCGCCTGGCAGGGGATGAACATGACGGGCTTACCGGCGTGACCGTAGACCTTGTACTCCATGTCCCGGCCCAGGTGGTGGCTGTAGTGCTTGTGGTACTCGATTTTCATGTGTTACTCTCCAATTTTTATTTGAATGAATAATTCCTGTAATTTCGATTATTCATTGTTTACGAAGCATATTCGTAGGGGCGACCCTCGGTCGCCCGGCTGACGCACAGCGGCAGCGAATTACCGCCCCTTCGGGGCGGCGGGCGACCAAGGGTCGCCCCTACATGGGGGTTCAGAGCTTTAAGCAGTCCATAAACACCGGGATCTGCTGCTCCCAGCTGGCCTCTGAGTGGGTGCCGCCGGGGACGATGCGGAAGGTCAGATTGGCCCGCTTTTTCAGCAGCAGGGTGGCCATGGAGATCAGGGCGTCGGCGGAGCCGTCGTGGTTGGCCATCTCGTCGGAGCCGTAGTCCATGTAGATGGTGGTGTCGTAGCGCATATTGGCCCGGGCCACCAGGTTATAGAGCTTGCTGGGGTCCACCCACAGGCTCGGCGACAGACAGGCCGCCCGCTGGAAGACCTTATTGAAGCAGGTGACGCCGTACAGGGCCATCAGGCCGCCCATGCTCGAGCCTGCGATGATGGTGTTCCGCCGGTCGGGCAGGGTGCGGTAGTTGGCGTCGATATAGGGCTTCAGCTCATTGATGAGCCAGTTCATGTACAGACGGCCCTTGCCCTTGATAAAACCGTGTTCCCGGTTTTCGTAGGTCACGGGGGCGTACTCGTTGAAACGCTCGCCGAAGCGGTTGCACTCGACAGCCACGATGATCAGCGGCTTGCGGGTCCACTGCATGAAATTGTACATGCCCCAGCTCTTGCCGTAGCTGGCGTCCTCGTCCAGGAAGATGTTCTGGCCGTCGAACATATACATCACCGGAAATCTCCGGTTCGGATCGTCATCGTAATACTCCGGCAGATAGATGTACGCCTTGCGGGGCGCATCGCCGGTAAGGGCCGGGATGGTCACATCCCATTTCTTGATCATGGTATCAGGCTCCTTGTGGTGTGCTGTATTCTATTAGTATAAATTGCTTTCCGCAAAAAGTCAATGGAAGGATACAAATCCGATATTTTCCATTGGATTTTTTCGGAAATTTGCATTTCCCACGGAAGCCGCGCCGGAAAATATGGCACATTTGACAATGGCTGCGGGGTTTGAAGGATGCGCATCCTGCACATACTGTCCCCGAGGTGATCGATATGAATCAGAAGCGTCATCAGCAGCGGCTCACGGAGGACCTGCGCCTGGATCCCCAGGCCCGGCTCTGTCCTCTGTTCGACTGCACCAGCATCAAGCTCTTCGCCGCCCCTGACGCCGGCGAGATGGGCTTCCGGGTCCTGGACAACTGCGCGGAAGAGAACATGCGGTAAAATCAACCCCTGTCCCGTAGGGAACGCCGTCCCCGGCGTTCCCTACGGCAGGTTTGCATAAATCATCCCGCCATCGCCAGGAAGCCGAGCGCAAAGCACACCGTCCCCCAGCCGCTTTCGGTCAGCTTCGGCGCCAGCTCCTGAAGCACCACAAAGACCATGGCCCCCGCGGCGAAGCCCAATAGCCCCGGCATCCAGGGGGTCAGCAGACCGGAAAAGGCCAGCATCAGCCCGGCGGCGATGGGCTCCACCGCCCCGGTCAGGATCCCCGTCAGGAAGGCCCGCCTGCGTCCATACCCCAGCGCCAGCAGCGGCACCGCCGCCACGGCCCCGTCGGGGATGTTCTGCAGTGCGATGCCCAGGGTCAGCCCGGCCGAATGGCCTGCGCCAACGGCCATCCCCTCGGGGATGTTGTGCAGGACCACCGCCGTCAGCAGCGCAGCCCCCGGGGAGAACCGGCTCCCCGGGATCCGCCCGGGCACCAGCAGCGCCAGCAGCCCCAGCGCAAACCCGGCCATGGCCCATCCCCTGTCCGCGCCCAGCGCGGGCAGCAGCAGATTCCACACGCTGGCCGCGACCATCGCGCCCCCGGCAGCCCCCGCCAGGGCCGAATTCCACCGCCGCGACCCCATGGGCACCCCCAGCGCCGCGGCAGATCCCACCGCCGTCCCCACAAAGGGCCCCAAAAGCCCGAACCACATACACATCCCGTCCCTTCACCCGGAAATTCGTCTGCATCAGCCTATGCAGATCTTCAGGGATGGGTGTCTGTAGGGGAGGATCATGACCCTCCCGACCAGGTCGGATGAATGTCCAGCCGCATCAACAGGACCTGTCTCAGGCTATCGCTGTCATTGCGAGGGCGAAGCCCGTGGCAATGACAGCACAGTTCTCCAGCCGATCCTTCCTTTATGCAACAAAAAATCCGGTATGGACCTTCGCCCATACCGGATTTCCAAATTTCAATCGTCCCGAAGGGACTCCATAACCCGCGAAGCGGATATCACATTGCGCAGCAATATATCACCGCGCAGCGATATCACTTGCCGTCAGGCAAATATCACTGAAAACTCTGGAACAGAGTTTTCTCAGATGCCAGCCAGCTTCATCAGCTCGGGCACCTTGGCTTCCCAGCCCAGGGCCATGATGTGCAGGCCCTGGCAGTAGGGACGGCACTCCTTGATGATCTTGGCGGCGATCTCCACGCCGGTGATACCGGCCTTGGCCCGCTCCTTGTCGGCGGCCAGCTCGTCGATCATGTACTGGGGCACATGGACACCGGCCACGTTGCGGTTCATGAACTTGCACATACCGGCGTTCTTGGGGATGATGACGCCCAGCTGCACGGGCTTGCCGAACTGCTTGGCCTTCTCCATGAACTCGATGAACTTCTCAGACTCGAAGACAGCCTGGGTCTGGAAGTAGTCGGCACCGGCCATGACCTTGCGCTCCATCTTGGCCAGCTGGGCGTCGACGGAGTCGGAGATGGGGGAGACGACGGCGCCCTTGGCGAACTTGGGAGGCTCGCCCACCAGGGGGTTGCCGGTCAGATCGGTGCCCTTCTCCAGGGTGGAGGCCACATGCAGCAGGGAGACGGAATCCAGGTCGAAGACGGGCTTGGCACCGGGATGGTCGCCCATCTTGGTGTGGTCGCCGGTCAGGCACAGGATGTTCTCGATGCCCAGAGCGGCGGCACCCAGCAGGTCGGACTGCAGAGCCAGACGGTTGCGGTCGCGGCAGGTAGCCTGGTAGATGGGGGTCAGACCGGCCTGCTTCATCAGGGCGCAGGTGGCCAGAGTGGAGGTGCGCATGACGGAGGACTGGTTATCGGTCACATTGACGGCGGTGATGCCGGACAGGTACTCCTTGGCCTCGGCGACCAGATGCTCCAGGTGGATGCCCTTGGGAGGGCCGACTTCTGCGGTGACGACAAACTCACCGTTATCGAACAATTCAGTAATTCTCATGATCTGTTACTCCAATCCCAAATTTATTATCGCTTGGTGACTTCGTCATCGGTGGCATAGTTGCGGATCTGGACGGGGCACTTCAGGGCGTCCAGACGGCCGATCTTCTTCAGCTTCTGGTAGATGCGCTCCCAGCCGCACTCCATATCGGGGTCGACCTCGCACTTGCCGTTCTTGGCGCCGCCGCACTGGCCGTTGACCAGACTCTTGGAGCAGGCGGTCAGGGGGCAGATGCCGCCGGTCAGGTTCAGGAAGCACTCGCCGCACTGCTTGCAGTCGACTTCCAGGGGGGTGACGCCCTGGTAGCCGGGCAGGGCGTAGGTGTCGCAGCAGGCAACGACCCGCTTGCCGGGGTACATGGCAGCCACAGTCTGCACGCCCACGCCGCAGGAGAACACCGCGATGGTGTCGGCGGTCTCGATGGCGGCAGCATGGGGCTCCAGGGTGTAGCCCAGGTTCTCGTCGTTGCAGATGTACTCGGTGGTGAAAATGCCGGTGACGACGCCCGCGGCGGTCAGCTCGGCCTGGAAGGCGTCGGCCTCAGCCTCGGGGAACCGGATCTCCCGGCAGCCGTGGCAGTTCAGGACAAAGACCTTGCCCTTGAGAAGCTCGCGCAGAGTTTCCGTGGATTTCAGTTCGGTGATCAGCATCTTACTTCATCCCCCTTACAGCGTTTTTGCCCATCTTGATCATGGTGACCAGAGGGATCTTGGAGGAGCAGATGTACTCGCAGCAGCGGCACTCCATGCAGTCCATGATGTTCTTCTCCTTCAGCGCGGCGGGATCGCCGGAGAGCTTGGCGAAGTACAGGGGCTGCAGCTCCATGGGACACACATCCACACAGCGGCCGCACTTGATGCACTCGTTGGGCACGGAGTGGTCGGTGTCGATGGCGATGATGCCGTTGGAGCCCTTCATGATGGGGGTGTCCAGGGTGGTCTGGGGGAAGCCCATCATGGGACCGCCGGCCTTGACGGTCACGTCCTCGCCCTGGATGCCGCCGCAGGCAGCGACCAGCTCAGCGGCAGAGGTGCCGATCTTCACGATGAAGTTCTTGGGATCGGGGATGTACGGGCCTGTGACGGTGGTGATTCTCTCAACCAGGGGCATGCCGGTCTTGATGGCGTCGGCGATGGCCTTGACGGTGGAGACGTTGCAGACGCAGGCGCCCACATCGGCGGGCAGCTTGCCGGAGGGGACGGAGCGGCCCATGGCCCGCTTGATGAGCATTTTCTCACCGCCCTGGGGGTACTGGGTGGAGACTTCCAGGACCTCCATGCCCTCGATGTCCGCGACCTTGCTCTTCAGCAGCTCGATGGCGTCGGGCTTGTTCTCCTCGATGACGATGACGCCCTTGGGGGCGGCCACGGTCTTCATGACGGCCTTCAGGCCGTAGACGATCTCGTCGGCGTACTCCAGCAGCATCCGGTGGTCGGCGGTCAGCATGGGCTCGCACTCACAGGCGTTGACCAGCACGGCGTCGATGGGCTTGCCGGGGTTCAGCTTGACGTAGGTGGGGAAGCCTGCACCGCCCATACCGACGATACCGGCATTCTTGACGATGTCGATGACCTCAGCGGGGGTCAGCTCGTCGATGTCCTTATTGGGCTTGACGGACTCGTGCAGCTCGTTCTTGAAGTCGTTCTCCACCACGACGGCCAGGCACTTGCCCCGGGAGGCGTGGGGACGCTCCTCGATGGCGATGACCTTACCGCTGATGGAGGAATGGATGGGAGCGGAGATGAAGCCGGCCTGCTCGCCCAGCTTCTGGCCCACCTTCACATAGTCGCCGACCTCCACGCAGGCGTTCGCAGGAGCGCCCAGATGCATGGACAGGGGGAACACGGCAACTTTAGGCTCGGGGAAGCGGACCAGGGGCAGGGATTCGGTGCGCTCCTTGCCCTCGACAGGGTGGACGCCGCCGTACCAGCCGTCGAAGCGCTTCTCGCGGATGGACTTGACATAGTCATTGATGACCTTGAAATTGACCTTGGACCAGTCGCGCAGCTGCACGGGGGCGGAGGTCAGTTCCTCCAGACGGCCCTGGGCCGCCAGACGCTGCTGGATCTTCTCCCAGGCGCAGTCCTTGTCGGGGCTGACCTCGCACTTGCCGTTCTTCGCGCCGCCACACTGGCCGTTCACCAGGCTCTTGGAGCAGTCGACGATGGGGCAGATGCCGCCGGTCAGGTTCAGATAGCACTGTGCGCAGGCGTCACATGCCTTCTTGGTCAGGGCCATGCCGTGATGGCCGGTGTAGTTCAGGGAGTTGCAGGCCGCATAGACGGGGACCTCGGCAATGCTCGCGATGGTCTGAACGCCCAGGCCGCAGGACACGACAAAGATGCTCTCGGTATCCTCGGGGATCAGGTCGATCAGCTTCCTGTCGGTCTGAGTCTTGTTGCACAGGAAATCGATCCGTGCGGAGCCCGTGACGGTCTTGCCCTGTTCGGCAGCCAGCTTCACAAATGCTTCGCAATCGGGCTCATCCAGCGTTTCAAATTCCTTGAAACACTTGTTGCAGGCCAGGACGAAGATCTTGTCGGTACCGGCCAGGACGCCGGACAGCTCTTCGGCCGCCTTCAACTTATACTTGGTATAGTTTTCCAATTGCTCACCTTCCTTACAATTTTATCCGTAAACCGCTGCCCCGGAGGGCAGTTGAAGTTTCCTCTGTGTCATTTGCCTGATGACACACAATCAGTATAACATATATCGATACTGATTTCCAGTGTTATCTTTGCATTTCGACAGGCAAAAGGGGATTTTTTCCAGTCGGCATTTTCCCCCGCTCCCCCGGGTGAAAGGCCTGCACTGCCCTTCCCACGCCGACATTTGATGTTTGGCTGTATACATGTTTTTGCATAATCCTGAAAGCGCAGGGAGAAACTTGTAACCTGAATGTCATTTCCGTGGGAAAAATCCACAAAACCCCCGCCGGGGCCGGGAAGCTTTATGGTCAAAAGGGCGTATTTTCCGGTTTGCTATGAATAATTATACATTCAGCTTGACAAATATGCATTATTTAGTTATAATCCGTGCATAAATATTTCTTCATTGGAGGCATCCATCATGAACAAGGAAAACATCAAGAAGGTCGTCCTCGCCTACTCCGGCGGTCTGGACACCTCTATCATCATCCCCTGGCTGAAGGAGAACTACAACAATTGTGAGGTCATCGCCGTTTCCGGCAACGTCGGCCAGGCCGATGAGCTCGACGGTCTGGAGGAGAAGGCTCTGAAGACCGGCGCCAGCAAGCTGTACGTTCTGGATCTGACCGAGGAGTACGTCAACGACTACATCATGCCCTGCCTGAAGGCCGGCGCCATTTACGAGGAGTACCTGCTGGGCACCTCCCACGCCCGCCCCTGTATCGCCAAGGGTCTGGTGGACATCGCCATCAAGGAGGGCGCTGACGCCATCTGCCACGGCTGCACCGGCAAGGGCAACGACCAGGTCCGCTTCGAGCTGACCATCAAGCACTTCGCGCCCAACATGCCCATCATCGCCCCCTGGCGTGAGTGGGACATCAAGTCCCGGGAGGAGGAGATCGAGTACGCCGAGGCCCACAACGTTCCCCTGAAGATCAACCGGGAGACCAACTACTCCAAGGACAAGAACCTGTGGCACCTGAGCCACGAGGGCCTGGATCTGGAGGACACCGGCAACGAGCCCCAGTACGAGAAGCCCGGCTTCCTGGAGATGGGCGTGAGCCCCATCATGGCCCCCGACGTGCCCACCTACATCACCCTGGACTTTGAGCAGGGTATCCCCGTGGCTCTGGACGGCGAGAAGTTGAGCGCCAAGGACATCATCCTGAAGCTCAACGAGATCGGCGGCGCCAACGGCATCGGCCTGCTGGACATCGTCGAGAACCGTCTGGTCGGCATGAAGTGCCGCGGCGTCTACGAGACTCCCGGCGGCGCCATCCTGTACAAGGCCCACTCCGTGCTGGAGTCCATCTGCCTGGACAAGATGACCCTCCACGAGAAGCAGAGACTGGCCATCACCTACGCCGAGCTGGTCTACAACGGCCAGTGGTTCACCCCCCTGCGGGAGGCCCTCGCCGCATTTGTGGACAAGACCCAGGAGACTGTCACCGGCAAGGTCCGGCTGAAGCTGTACAAGGGCAACATGATCAACGCAGGCGTCTGGTCCGACTACTCCCTGTACTCCGAGGAGATCGCCACCTTCGGCGAGTCCGATTACGACCAGAAGGACTCCGCCGGCTTCATCAACCTCTACGGCCTGCCCATCAAGGTCAAGGCCATGGTCGATGCGAAGAATAAAATGTAAAATTGAAAATTGATAATTGATAATTTTCCTTCATTATCAATTTTCAATTATCAATTATCAATTCCAAACCAGTTAGGAGTTTTTTCACATGGCTAAGATGTGGGCTGGCCGTACCGACGGCGCAACGGAGCAGATCGCGGACGATTTCAACTCCTCGATCCATTTTGACAGCCGGATGTACCGGCAGGATATCACCGGCTCCATGGCCCACGCGGCCATGCTGGCGGCGAAGAACATCATTACGAATGAGGACGCCGACCAGCTCATCGCAGGGCTGGAGGGCATCCTCAACGACCTGGATTCCGGCGCGCTGGAATTCGACATGACTTGCGAGGACATCCACATGTTCGTTGAGCAGGTGCTGACCCAGCGTCTGGGGGATGTGGGCAAGAAGCTCCACACCGCCCGGTCGAGAAACGATCAGGTGGCCCTGGACATCCGCATGTACCTGCGGGCCGAGATCGACGAGATCACCGGGCTTGTGACGGAGCTTGTCAAGGCCGTCACCGACAAGGCGGAAACCTACAAAGCCGCCATCATGCCCGGCTACACCCATCTGCAGCGGGCCCAGCCCATCACCTTCGGCCACCATCTGATGGCCTACGCCATGATGCTTCTGCGGGACCTTCAGCGGCTGGCCGACTGCCGCAAGAGAATGAACCTCTCCCCCATCGGCTGCTGCGCCCTGGCCGGCACCACCTACGACACGGACCGCTATTTCGAAGCCGAGCGCCTGGGCTTCGACGGCATCTGCCTGAATTCCCTGGACGGCGTCTCCGACCGGGATTTCTGCGCGGAGCTGATGAGCGCCATCGCCGTGCTGATGATGCACCTGTCCCGCTTCTCCGAGGAGATCATCCTGTGGAGTTCCTGGGAATTCAAATTCGTGGAGCTGAGCGACGCCTACACCACGGGCTCGAGCATCATGCCCCAGAAGAAGAACCCCGACATGGCCGAGTTGGTCCGGGGCAAGACGGGCCGGGTCTACGGCGACCTGATGGCCCTGCTGACCACCCTGAAGGGCCTGCCCCTGGCCTACAACAAGGACATGCAGGAGGACAAGGAGGCCGTCTTCGACGCGGTGGACACCGTGAAGATGTGCCTGAAGGTCTTCACCGGCATGGTGGCCACCATGACCGCCAACACCGCCAACATGAAGCTGGCGGCGCAGCGCGGCTTCATCAACGCCACGGACCTGGCTGACTATCTGGTGAAGAAGGACATGCCCTTCCGGTCCGCCTACAAAATTTCCGGTTCCCTGGTTGCCCTGTGCATCCGGGAAAACACCGTCCTGGAGCAGCTGCCCCTGGACACCTACAAGACCTATTCCGATCTGTTTGAGGAGGACCTCTACGAGGCCATCGATCTCGTTGCCTGCGTGGAAAAGCGCATCAGCGTCGGCGGCCCCTCCGTCTCCCAGGTGGAGAAGCAGATCCAGTATGTAAAGGAAGTGATCGCGTGAAGCGCGTATTCATCGACGGCAGCGCCGGAACCACCGGCCTGCGGATCGCGGACCGTCTGGCGGGCCGGGAGGACCTTTCCATCCTGACCCTGAACGGCGACGCCCGAAAGGACCCCAAGGCCCGGCAGGAAGCCCTGTTTGAAAGCGATATCGCCTTCCTCTGCCTGCCCGACGCAGCGGCAAAGGAGGCCGTGGCCCTTGCAGAGGGTTCCAATGTCCGCATCATCGACACCTCCACCGCCCACCGCGTGAACCCCGCCTGGGCCTACGGCTTCGCGGAGCTGTCCGATCAGCACCGACGCGCCATCGCAGAAAGCAGCCGTGTTGCAAATCCCGGCTGCCACGCCAGCGGCTTCATCGCTTCCGTCTGTCCTCTGGTCGCCAAGGGGATCATCGACAAGTCCTTCCCCCTGACTGCCTACTCCCTGACCGGCTACTCCGGCGGCGGCAAGAGCCTGATCGCCGAATATGAGGACGAAAACCGGGACATCCGCCACGAAAGCCACCGGATCTACGGTCTGCCTTTGCAGCACAAGCACCTGCCGGAGATGCAGAAGATCTGCGGCCTGGACCTGCCCCCCGTCTTCAGCCCCATCCTGGGCGACTTCTACGAGGGCATGGCCACCTCCGTGCTGCTCCCCGGCTTCGATGCCAACCGCGTGTGGAACGCCCTGGCGGAGCATTACGAGGGCCAGCGGATCGTCTCCGTCGCCCCCCTGGGCGGCGATGAGAGCGTGATCTACGCCTCCACCCTGGCGGGCAAGGACTCCATGCGCCTGATCGTCACCGGCCACGAGAACCAGGCCATGGTCACCGCCCTGTTCGACAACCTGGGCAAGGGTGCCTCCGGCGCCGCCATCCAGAACATGAACATCATGCTGGGCCTGGACGAGGCCACGGGCCTGAGCCTGTAATCTCGCACAACTTATCCGTAGGGGAGGGTCATGACCCTCCCGCCGAAATTCGCAGAATTTCGGATGTTCCGAAGGGACATAACATTATTTTCGCCTGACGGCGAAGGGATTTTGCTTCACAAAATCCCCGGGAGGGTCATGACCCTCCCCTACAAGTATCGAAAATTCCATACGGAAGGGAGGGGAAATCGCCCCTCCCTTGCGGACTTTCACCATATATTAGGAGAATTGACTATGAAACTGATCACCGGCGGCGTCTGCGCCGCGAAAGGCTTCAAAGCCAACGGCATCCACTGCGGCATCCGCAAGAACCACTCCAAAAAAGACCTGGCGCTGATCGTCTCCGACGTCCCCGCCTCCGCAGCCGCCGTCTACACCACCAACCTGGTCAAGGGCGCGCCCCTGACCGTCACCAAGCAGAACATTTCCAACGGCATCGCCCGGGCCGTCATCTGCAACTCCGGCAACGCCAACACCTGCAACGCCAACGGCATCGAGATCGCCGAGGGCATGTGCGCGCTCGTGGAGCAGCACACCGGCATCGCGGCCCATGATGTGGTGGTCGCTTCCACCGGCGTCATCGGCCAGCCCCTGGACCTGACCCCCATCGCGGGCGGCATGGCCGAGCTGGTTTCCGGTCTGTCCGTCCCCGGCGCAGCCGACGCTGCCCAGGCCATCATGACCACCGACACCATCCCCAAGGAGGTGGCCGTGGAGTTCGAGGTCGGCGGCAAAACCTGCCGCATGGGCGGCATCGCCAAGGGCAGCGGCATGATCCACCCCAACATGGCCACCATGCTGGTCTTCATCACTTCTGATGTCGCCATCAGCCCCGAAATGCTGAACCTGGCTCTGAAGGGCGACGTCCCCAACACCTTCAACATGACCTCCGTGGACGGCGACACCTCCACCAACGACATGGTTTCCGTTCTGGCCAACGGTCTGGCGGGCAACGAGCCCATCACCGGCGAGGGTGCCGATTTCGACACCTTCATGAAGGCCCTGAACACCATCACCGTCCACCTGTGCCGCCTGATCGCCGGCGACGGCGAGGGCGCCACCAAGCTCCTCGAGTGTACCGCCACCGGCGCGGACACCCTGGATGCTGCAAAGATCTCCGCCAAGAGCGTCATCACCTCCTCCCTCTTCAAGGCCGCCATGTTCGGCGCCGACGCCAACTGGGGAAGAGTCCTCTGCGCCATCGGCTACTCCGGCGCGGATGTGGACGTGAGCAAGATCGGCGTCAGCTTCCGCAGCAATAAGGGCACCGTCACCGTCTGCGAAAACGGCGCGGGCATCCCCTTCTCCGAGGAGATCGCCAAGGAGATCCTCCTGGAAAAGGAGATCGAGATCCTCGTCACCCTGGGCAGCGGCCCCTACGCCGCCACCGCCTGGGGCTGCGACCTGACCTACGATTACGTCAAGATCAACGGCGACTACCGCACCTAAAAGTATTTGAAAATTGATAATGGAAAATGGAAAATTACTTCCTTCATTTTCAATTTTCAACTTTCAATTTTCAATTCAAAAGAGGATTTTTCTTATGACTACCAACTTTTCCAATTCCGAGCGGGCGGAGGTCCTGACCGCCGCGCTGCCCTATATCAAAAAATACTCCGGCAAAACCGTGGTCATCAAGTACGGCGGCAACGCCATGATCAACGAGGACCTGAAGCAGCAGGTCATGGAGGACATCGCCCTGCTGTGGCTCATCGGCGTGAAGGTGGTCCTGGTCCACGGCGGCGGTCCGGAGATCAGCCAGACCATGAAGCGCCTGGGCAAGGAGGCCGTCTTCGTGGACGGTCTGCGGGTCACCGACAAGGAGACTGTGGACATCGTCCAGATGGTCCTGGCGGGCAAGATCAACAAGACCCTGGTCAACCTGATCCAGATGAAGGGCGGCCATGCGGTGGGTCTTTCCGGCATCGACGGCGGCATCCTGGAGGCCAAGGTCAAGGACGAGCGCCTGGGCTTCGTCGGCGAGATCACCAAGGTCCGCACCCAGCCCATTCTGGACCTGCTGGAAAAGAACTACATCCCCGTGGTCTCCACCGTGGCCAGCGACCGGATGGGCAACACCTACAACATCAACGGCGACACCGCCGCCGCCTATCTCGCCGGCGCGCTGGGTGCCGAGCGGCTGATCATGATGACGGACATCGCCGGCATCCTGATGGACAAGGACGACCCCAGCACCCTGATCCCCTCCATCACCGTCTCCGAAGCGAAGAAGCTCTATGACCAGGGCGTTATCTCCGGCGGCATGATCCCCAAGGTGGACTGCTGCATCGAGGCTCTGGAGCATGGCGTCAACAACGTGGTCATCATGGACGGCCGCATCCCCCACTCCATCCTCATGGAGCTGCTCACCGACGAAGGCGCAGGCACCATGGTGATGAAGGGCTAACCCGAATGAGAACACGTCATTGCGAGGGCGAAGCCCGTGGCAATCCGTTCCCCTGTGATGCGAAGCATCACCCGTTTTCCAAAGGAAAACGGAAAGAAGCGGATTGCCACGTCGGGGCCGCGCCCCTCCTCGCAATGACAGCGTGTTACATTACGAAAGGATGAACAATATGAGCATCACATCCATTGACAAAGAATACGTGGCCGGTACGTATGGCCGCTTCCCCGTGGAGCTGATCTCCGGCAAGGGCAGCGTCCTGACCGATACCAATGGCAAGGAATACATCGATCTCGGCTCCGGCATCGGCGTCACCGCCTTCGGCTTCGGCGACGAGAAGTGGACCCAGGCCGTCACGGAGCAGGCTCTGAAGCTGCAGCACGTCTCCAACCTCTACTACACCGAGCCCTGCGCCAAACTTGCCAAGCTCCTGTGCGAGAAGACCGGCATGAAGAAGGTCTTCTTCTCCAATTCCGGCGCAGAGTCCAACGAGTGCGCAGTCAAGGTGGCTAGAAAGTATTCTGCCGCCAAAAAGGGCGAGGACTGCTACACCATCATCACCCTGGTCAATTCCTTCCACGGCCGGACCCTGACCACCCTGGCCGCCACGGGCCAGGATCACTTCCACAAGGATTTTAAGCCCCTGACCCCCGGCTTCGCCCATGTCCCCGCCAACGACATCGATGCCCTGACCGAGGCCGTCAATACCCTGAATCCCGCGGGCGTGATGCTCGAGTGCGTCCAGGGCGAGGGCGGCGTCAACCCCCTGACCCCCGAGTTCGTCCGGGCCGCCGCCAAGCTCTGCTCTGACAACGACATCCCCCTGATGATCGACGAGGTCCAGACCGGCAACGGCCGCACCGGCAAGCTCTACGCCTACCAGCATTTCGGTGTCCAGCCCGACATCGTCTCCACCGCC
>JAFQSI010000093.1 GCA_017409645.1 Oscillospiraceae bacterium
CGTCATCACCCTGAACGGCAAGGTCGTTCTGAACACCGACGTCAACGAGTCTGTCTACCTGCTGCCCTGGATCGACAACCAGAACGGCGAGGAGAAGCTGTACCACTGGAATCTGGACGGCGGCACCACCACCTGGGAGCTCCAGGAGGACTGGGCAAACCTCCAGAATGTCTACGTTTACAAGCTGACCGACCAGGGTCGTGTGGACGAGCAGATCGTTGCTGTCGAGAACGGCTCCGTCACCCTGACCGCTGATGCTGCCACCGCTTACGTGGTCGTCAAGGGCGAGCAGGCCAAGGAGCTGGTCGCTGACTTCGGCGAGAAGGACTACGTGGTCGATCCCGGCTTCAACGGCTATGCCGACGGCGCCAAGCTGGACGCCGCTGACTGGAACGGCGACATCGACGCCGAGGGCGTGGAGATCAATGTCTCCAACCTGGGCGACCAGAAGCTGGTCATGTCCAACACCGAGAACGATGTTCTGGTTGCCACCACCATCTCCGGCCTGACCGCAGGCGAGGAGTACGTGGCTGAGATCTATGTGGCCAACGAGTCTGACGCCAAGGCTTCCATCATCGTGGACACCGCTTCCGCAGAGTCCATCTCCTACACCTACCGCTCCATCGTCCGCAACACCATCTCCTCCGACCCCGAGCACGGTACCAATATGCAGCGCATGCTGGTCACCTTTGTGGCTGACAGCGACACTGCTACCCTGTCCCTGGCCCGTGAGGCCGGCGAGGGCTACACCATGTTCGATGACATCCGCGTTGTCCACAAGACTCTGGACAACTACAAGGCCGACGGCTCCTTCGAGCAGGGCTTCGAGTCCGTGGTTCAGGGTCTGTATCCCTTCGTCCTGACCTACAACGCAGGCGGCGACTCCCGTACCCACCTGGCTCAGGACAACTCTCCCTTCACCGACAAGGGCTGGAATGGCAAGGCTGTTGATGATGTCATCACCGGCGAGTGGGCTCTGAAGCACCACACCAACATCACCGGTATCGTCTACCAGACCATCCCCCAGAACTTCCGCTTCGAGGCCGGCAAGGCCTACCGGGTGGAGTTCGACTACCAGACCGTTTCCGCCGGTTACCAGATGGTCGTTGGCGACGGCAAGACCTACACCGCACCCACCACTTATCTGAATGCCACCGGCGAGACTGCCCATGCCACCATGGAGGTCATTGGCTCCGGCTCCGGCCAGACCTGGATCGGTCTGTACATGAACGGCAGCCGCTGCGGCACCAACACCGCCACCGGCGATGTGGACTTCATTCTGGACAACCTGAAGATCACTCCCATGGAGGGTGCCGAGATCGTCACCGTCAGCACCACCGACCTGCTCCTGGGCGAGACTGCTTCCATCTACGGCAGCAGCCTGGATACCATCACCTGGACCATGAGCGCTGAGGGCGTGGTCGAGATCGATCAGGCCAATAACACCATCAAGGCCATCGGCGCAGGCACCACCGTCCTGACCGCCACCTTCCCCTCCGGCAAGACCGAGTCCTTCACCTTCACCGTTGTCGACACCCTGGTCAACGACATCGACAGAAGCGAGTATTCCGGCATCTCCGCCACCGCCAACACCCATGCGGGCGGCAGCGAGCCCGCTCCCAGCGGCTATGCCTCTGCTGCTGTCGACGGTGACAGCTCCTCCTTCTGGCACTCCAACTGGTCCGGCGGCGTGAACGCCAGTAACCCCGCTGTCCTGACCGTGGATCTGGGCACCACCCTTTCCATCGGCGGCTTCAAGTTCCAGCAGCGCCCCGGCACCAACAACGGTATCGTCTGGACCTACAGCTACCGCATCCTGGACGAGAACAACAATGTTCTGGCCTCCGGCGACAGCATCTCTGTTCCTCAGCAGAACCGCACCGGCGCTGCCTGGACCATCCAGCAGCTCAGCGACAATGTGGACGCCCGCTACATCGAGATCTCTGTCCTGGAGGGTCAGGGCGGCTTCGCAGCCATCGCGGAGGTTCAGCCCATCCGCGTGACCAAGATCACCCTCGACGATTGCGAGCATGAGAACACCGAGGTCGTCAACGCCAAGGCTGCCACCTGCACCGAGGACGGCTACACCGGCGACATCTACTGCTCCGACTGCGGCGAGAAGATCGGCACCGGCGAGGTCATCCCTGCTCTGGGTCACGACTTCGTCGACGGTAAGTGCACCCGCTGCGACGAGGTGCAGGTTGAGAATCCCTTCACCGATATTCCCGAGGGCAGCTTCTACTTCGACTCCGTCCTGTGGGCTGTGGAGCAGGGTATCACCTCCGGCACCACCGCCACCACCTTCACTCCCGACCGGAATGTTACCCGTGCCGAGGCCGTCACCTTCCTGTGGCGTGCCAAGGGCAGCCCCGAGCCCACCTCCACCACCAATCCCTTCGAGGATGTGCCCGAGGATGCGTTCTACTATAAAGCTGTCCTGTGGGCGGTTGAGAATGGCATCACCAACGGCGTGAGCGCCACCCGCTTCGGTTCCATGATGGAGTGCGACCGCTCCCAGGTCGTCA
>JAFQSI010000001.1 GCA_017409645.1 Oscillospiraceae bacterium
CGCCTTCAAGCGGGAATACGGGGTGTCCCCCATCAACTATCTGATCGACTGCCGGATCCGGGAGGGAAAGCGGCTGCTGACGGAGACGGACTTTTCCCTGTCCCAGATCGCCGCGGTCCTGGGCTTTTCCTCATCGAGCTATTTCTCCCAGCGCTTCCGCAGCGCCGAGGGCATCAGTCCCACGGAATACCGCAGCGCGAACCGGGCCGTATTCCGCCACGAGCTGCGCTGAATCCAAATGATACAAAACCGCCGCACCGGAACCGGTGCGGCGGTTTGTGTCACATTCTGCGGCGGGTCAGGGGCTCGCAGCGGTCCTGGATCAGCTGCAGCTCGGAGATGATGGAATTGGAGATCATCATGCCCCGGGGGGTCAGGTGCCAGCGGTCGTTCTCGAAGACGGCGTGGCCCCGCTCGGCGCATTTTTTCAGCTCATCCTCCAGAGGGCCGAAGGGCAGCAGGTACTGCCGCTCGTATTCCTGTGCGCTGATGCCGCGGTTGGTCCGCAGCCGGAGCATCAGGTAATCTCCCGCCCGCTCCCGGACGGGGATCTCCAGAACGTCGGCGATGACCTGACCGCCGGTCCGGATGCCCTCGATGTAGGCCTGCAGGTCGCCGACGATGGTGTAATACTTGCCGGCAAAATCGCTGGCGGCGTTGGGGCCGAAGCCGATGTACTCACCGCCGGTCCAGTATTTCATATTGTGGCGGGAGAATTTGCCCCGCCGGGCGAAGTTGGAGATCTCGTACTGCTCGTACTTGTTCTCCTTCAGGATCTCGCAGGCGGCCAGATACATGTCCACCTGGGTATCGTCGCTGGGCAGGAAGACCCGGTCCTGATATTCGTACAGGGGGGTGCCCTGCTCCACCTTCAGACCGTAGCAGCTGATGTGGTCCGGACGGAGGGTCAGCACGTTCTGCAGGGTGTCCCGCCAGGTGAAGGGGCTCTGCTGGGGCAGACCGTACATCAGATCCACGGAGATGTTGTCGAAGCCCTCCTTGCGCAGCTTCTGGAAGGCCTGGACGGCCTGGCGGTAGCTGTGGGGACGGCCCAGGGCGGCGAGGATCCCGTCGTCGTCGCACTGGATGCCCAGAGACGCCCGGTTGAAGCCCTCGGCCTTCAGCCGCCGCAGGAGCTTTTCGGTGACGGAGTCGGGGTTGCATTCGAAGGTGATCTCCGCGTCGGGAGCCACATCGAAGTTCTTGCGGACCGCCGTCAGGATGGTAGCCAGTCCCTCCTCGCCAAAATAGCTGGGAGTGCCGCCGCCGAAGTAGATGGTGTCCACCCGGTGCTTGGGCGCCAGGGGACCCGTCTCCCGGATATGCCGGCAGACAGCGTCGGTGTAATCGGCATACAGCTCCTCATGATTCCCGCCCAGAGAGTAGAAGTCGCAGTATTCGCACTTGCTCTTACAGAAGGGGATGTGGATGTAGATGCCGAGGGGCGTTTTGTTCTTGTTGGTTGTGATGATTGCCATAGATATCTCCTTTGAGAGTGGAGAGTTGAGATTGGAGAGTGGAGATCAGAGGAAAAATCTCCACTCTTCACTCTTCAATCTCCAATCTGTAACGGTTAGTCTTCGTCCAGTTTCAAAACTGCCATGAAGGCTTCGGAGGGCACAGAGACGGTGCCGAAGGTGCGCATGCGCTTCTTGCCCTCCTTCTGCTTCTCCAGCAGCTTCTTCTTACGGGTGATGTCGCCGCCGTAGC
>JAFQSI010000094.1 GCA_017409645.1 Oscillospiraceae bacterium
CGAGGGCGGCAAGCGAATGGCGGCTCCCGACTATTTCCGGGGCCACCCCATTGAGATTTGATATGTCCGCAAGAGAGACAGCACTGAACGTGCTGAAAAATTGCCGGGCCGAGGGCGGCTGGGCCAACGGACTGCTCAAGGAGCAGCTCTCCCGGGACCGGCTGGACCGCCGGGATGCGGCTCTGGCCACCCGACTGGCCTACGGCGTGCTGCAGAACCGGGCGCTGCTGGACCATTATCTGCAGCAGCTGCTGACCGGTCGGCTGAAGGACCTGCGGCCGGTGCTGCGGGACATCCTCCATCTGGGGCTGTACCAGCTTCTGTTCCTGGACAAGATCCCCGATTCCGCCGCGGTCAATGAGTCCGTGGCCCTGGCGAAGCGGTACTGCAAAAAGCAGAAGAACGCCGCAGCACTGGTCAACGGCGTCCTGCGCAGCGCAGCCCGCAGCCGGGATATCCTGGCGGCCCCGACGGACCTTGCGACAAAATATTCCCATCCCGCCTCCCTGGTGGCTCTGTTCAAAAGCTACGTTGGCGAGGACCGGCTGGAAGCTATGCTGATGGCCAACAACGCCGCCCCCGACACCGTGGTCCAGGTCAATACCCTGAAGACCACCGCCGCCAAGCTGCTGCTTCGGCTGGAGGAGGAGGGCGTGGAGGCCCAGCCCCACCGCTGGATGGAAAACTGTCTGGTGCTGAAAAACACCGGCAGCATCGAAAAGCTCCCCAGCTTCCTGGATGGCGAGTTCTATGTCCAGGACGCCGCCGCCCGTCTGGCGGTGGACTGCGCCGGAATCTCCGAGGGCGACTTCCTCGTCACCGACTGCTGCGCCGCCCCCGGCGGCAAGAGCTTTGCCGCGGCCATGGCCCTGGGCGGCAGGGGACGGATCGTCTCCTCCGACGTCCACGAGCATAAGGTCCCCCTGATGGAGAAGGGAGCTGAGCGTCTGGGCTTTGCCAATATGCACCCGCGGCACTTTGACGCCACCGTTTTTGATCCCGAGCTGGAAAACAAGGTGGACTACGCCCTGGTGGATGTGCCCTGCTCCGGCTACGGCATCATCCGCAAAAAGCCCGACATCCGGGAAAAGGACCCGGACACCATGCGTGAGCTGCCTGCCCTGCAGCTGCAAATTCTCCGGAATCAGGCCCGGTATGTCCGCCCCGGCGGCGTGCTGCTCTACTCCACCTGCACCTTGGTGCGCCGGGAGAATGAGGGCGTGGTGGAGAAATTCCTGAAAGCAAATCCCGAATTCTACCTGGAGCCCCTGAAGCTCCCGGCTGAATTCGAAGAAAATACCACCGGTATGCTGACGTTAGTACCCGGTGAACACGACACGGACGGATTTTTCATCGCCCGTCTGCGCCGAAAGGTTTGACAATCGTATCCGTAGGGGAGGGTCATGACCCTCCCGCCGAAAACCGTACCGGTTTTCGGATGTTCCGAAGGAACATAACCCAATGTTCGCCTGACGGCGAAGGGATTTTGCCGTGCAAAATCCCCGGGAGGGTCATGACCCTCCCCTACAGTGGATTATTTAGCGGGAGAACATTATGAACATCAAATCCATGACTCTGCCCGAGCTGCAGGAGGCCCTGAAAGCGATGGGCCAGCCGGCCTTCCGGGCCAAGCAAGTTTATACCTGGCTCCACAAGGGCGTGCGCAGCTACGACGAGATGACCAATCTCAGCAAGGAGCTGCGGGCGAAGCTCCAGGAAGCCTACCCCTTCTACACGCCCCAGGTGATCCGGAAGCAGGAATCTGCCAAGGACGGCACCATCAAATACCTCTGGCGGCTCTCCGACGGCAACTGTGTGGAGACGGTGCTGATGCGCTACCACTACGGCAACACCGTCTGCATCTCCACCGAGGTGGGCTGCCGGATGGGCTGCGCCTTCTGCGCCAGCACCATCGGCGGTCTGGTCCGGCGGCTGGAGCCCCATGAGATGGTGGACGAGGTGCTGTTCACCCAGATCGATTCCGGCCTGCCTGTATCCCGTGTGGTGCTGATGGGCATCGGCGAGCCGCTGGACAATTTTGACAACGTCATGCGTTTTTTGGAGCTGATCGGCAGCAAGGACGGCATGAACCTGGGGATGCGCCACATCAGCCTCTCCACCTGCGGTCTGGTTCCGAAGATCGATGAGCTGGCGGAGAAGAAATTACAGATCTCCCTGGCCATTTCCCTCCACGGCCCCAACGACGCCATCCGGGACAGGGTCATGCCCGTCAACAAGGCCTATCCCATCGATGTTCTGCTGGCGGCCTGCCGCAGATATTACGAGGCCACCTCCCGGCGCATCCATTTTGAGTACGCCATGATCGACGGGGTCAACGACCGGGAGCAGGACGCGAAGGAGCTGCTGCGCAGACTCAAGGGGCTTCCCGCCCACTTCAACCTGATCCCCCTGAACCATGTGGAGGAGAGTCCCCTGAAGCCCTCCTCCCGGACGGCGGTGGCCCGGTTCCAGAAGATTCTGGAGGACGGTGGAATCACCGCCACCGTCAGGCGGACGCTTGGAAGCGACATCGACGCAAGCTGCGGACAGCTGCGAAGAAAATACACGAAGAACCAGGGGTAAACACCCCGAAAGGAGGTATTCCCGATGGAATATTGGGGACTTTCTGACATCGGAAAGGTTCGCGCCCAGAACCAGGATTCCTTCCGGATCGAGGAGCTGGACCGGCACACGGTCCTGGCCGTGGTCTGCGACGGCATGGGCGGCGCCAAATCCGGCAACATTGCCAGCCGTCTGGCCACGGACGTCTTTACGGACGAGGTGGTCCGCTCCTACAAGCCCGGCATGAGCCAGGAGCAGACGGAGCAGCTGCTGGTGGGCGCGGTGAAGCTGGCGAATTTCACGGTCTATGACCAGGCCCGGCAGTTCGAGGAATTCGCCGGCATGGGCACCACGCTGGTGGCGGCCCTGGTCAGCGGCAGGACGGCCACGGTCGTCAATGTGGGCGACAGCCGCTGCTACCACATCACCCGGGAGGACATCCGCCGCATCACCGTGGACCACAGCCTGGTCCAGATGATGGTGGAGCGGGGAGATCTGACCGCTGAGGAGGCCCGGAGCTATCCGGGAAAGAACTTCATCACCCGGGCCGTGGGCACGGAGCCCACCGTGGAGACCGATGTGTTTGCCATCGGGGTGGAGCGGGGCGACGCCCTGCTGCTCAGCTCCGACGGCCTGCACAACGAGGTGGACGATCAGGAGATCCTCTTCGAGGTGGTCCACGGCGTGAATCATGACAATTGCTGCCAGCGTCTGCTGGATATCGCCCTTATGCGCGGCGCGCCGGACAACGTGACCAGTGTCCTGGTCCTGGCGTGACTTTGAAGAAAGGAGTGTGACTATGGAGAATGATAAGTACATCGGCCGTCTGCTGGACGGTCGGTATGAGATCCTGGAGCCCATCGGCTTCGGCGGCATGGCGGTGGTCTACAAGGCCCGCTGCCATCGGCTGAACCGGCTGGTGGCCATCAAGATCCTGAAGGAGGAGCTGGGCAAGGACGACGAGTTCCGCAACCGTTTCCATGGGGAGAGCCAGGCGGTCGCCATGCTGAGCCATCCGAATATCATGTCCGTCTATGACGTCTCCACCCACGAGGATGCCGACTACATCGTCATGGAGCTGATCGACGGCATCACATTGAAGCAATATATGGAGAAAAAGGGGACCCTGAACTGGAAGGAGACGCTCCACTTCTCCATGCAGATCGCAAAGGCCCTGGAGCATGCCCACGGCCGGGGCATCGTCCACCGGGACATCAAGCCCCACAATGTCATGGTGCTGAAAAACGGCTCCGTGAAGGTGACGGACTTCGGCATCGCCCGGCTCATGAGCCAGAGCAACACCCTGACCAAGGAGGCTCTGGGCAGCGTCCACTACATCTCCCCGGAGCAGGCCAAGGGCGGCCGGGTGGACAATCGGTCCGACCTGTACTCCCTGGGCGTGGTCATGTACGAGATGATGACCGGCCGGGCCCCCTACGACGGGGATACTCCCGTGGCGGTGGCCATCCAGCACATCAACGGCGGCGCCGTGATGCCCTCGGTCCTGAATCCCAACATCCCCGGCGGCCTGGAGCAGATCATCATGAAGTGTATGGCCACCGATCCCGGCCAGCGCTACAGCTCTGCGACGGCGCTGCTGTACGATCTGGAGGAGCTGCGCAAGAATCCGGAGATCCTCTTCGCCTTCGGCGCAGCGGACGCCCTGGACGAGGTCCTGAAGGTCTATCCCGGAAAGAAGAACCAGCAGACCCGCCAGCCCCAGCCCCGGACCACCGCCGAGCGGGTCGCCGGCGTCCGCACGGACCGGCCCGCCCAGGGCGCGGCCCGGACAGCGCCCGCGGCCACCCAGGTCCGCACCCGGCAGCCCCGGCAGGAGCCGGAGCGCCGTCAGAATCCGCCCCAGGAGGACCGCAGCGAGAA
>JAFQSI010000095.1 GCA_017409645.1 Oscillospiraceae bacterium
GGAAGCGATCTCCAGGTCGTGGGTGACGACGATGACGCAGCGGCCCTCCTCGTGGGCCAGGCGCAGGAGGATCTCCACCACCTGCTCGCCGTTGGTGATGTCCAGATTGCCGGTGGGCTCGTCGGCAAGGACGATGCGGTTACCCGCCGCCAATGCTCTTGCGATGGCCACGCGCTGCTGCTCACCGCCGGAGAGCTGGCTGGGGAACCGCTTGAACTGGTCTGGCTGGATGCCCACGGCCTTCAGCTCCTTCTGAGCCAGCTCCAGAGCGGTCTTGCCGTCCACGCCCCTCAGCTTCAGGGGATACAGGACGTTCTCCTGGGCGGTCAGGAGCGGGAAAAGGTTGTAGCTCTGGTAGATGACCGCCGCATGATCCCGGCGGTAGAGGTCGCAGTCCATGTCCGCGGTGGCCTTGCCCTCGAAGAAGACAGCTCCCTCGGTGGGCAGCTCCAGTCCCGCCAGCAGGGACAAAAGCGTGGTCTTGCCGGAGCCGGACTTACCCACGATGGCGTAAGCGCGCCCCTCGTCAAAGGAGCAGGTCACATCCTTCACGGCCCGGACGGTCTGGGATTTGTTCTGATAGGTAAAGCACAGCGCTTCTGCTTTCAAAATACTCATAAGTTACTCCTGTTCTCGCAAAATGGCGGTGGACGGGACCCGAACGGAGCGGATCACCGCAATACAGCATCCGATGGTATGGAAGATAAGGTACACCAGGGCCGGTGTCGGCTTTTGCATCGCCAGGGCGGTCAGCGCCGCCGCCAGGAACGGCAGCAGAAGCTGCTCCCGGAGGATGGAGCCGAACAGCCTGCCCCGGGTCATGCCCAGGGTGCGCATGAGGGCATAGGTCCTGCGCTCGCTGCGGGTGGCCAGGACACTGACCAGGAAGCCGACGCCCAGGCTCACCAGCAGGATCAGCGGCAGCAGCAGCGCCGTGCGCCGGATGTTCTGCTCCAGCGCTGCCACCGTCGCCCGGTACTGCTCATCGTAGATATTCAGCGCCAGCGTCGAGGCGGCGGTGTTGCCCGCTGCGAGGTTGACGGAATAAAACACACCGGAAGCAGCCTCCCGCAGCTCGTCCAGCCCCTCGTTGTCCGCGGCCAAAAATGCGATGGAATCGCAGCCGCCGGTGCCGCAGATCTCCTCAGACAGCCGCTGGGCGGTGCCAAAGGGGATGTAGACGTCGGCACCGCCGCCGGTATAATAGCCCACGATCCGAAGCTCCAGCGCGGCTGACCCGCTCTGCGGGTCCCGCCAGCGCTTCCAGGACACCGGGTCTGTCAGATTCACCGGCAGCACCGAGCCGCCCAGCGTATCGTAGGTCATCTGGGAGACTACGCAGATATTTTCGCTGCTCTCATAAAAGCCCTCCTCCAGCCAGGTCACGAAGCCGCCCTGACCGGGGTCCAGCTCCCGGACGCACTGGGGGCCCGTGACGCCGGTGACGTCCATATCCCCCGCGAAATATTCAAAGGTAACGGTGGGTGCCGTATATTCGAACCGCTTGGTCATCCGGACCTCCCGGATGTGGCTGCCCAGACCGTTCTCACGGTCACAGACGAAGTCGATCACCTTCGGTTCGATCTTCAGATTCGTGGAATTGCTGCCGCTCAGGTTCGTCACCACACAGGAGATCTCAAAATTGTCCTTGACCTCCTGCAGACGGACCTCCTGGTCCTGGCGGTATCCCGACAGCAGCGTCAGCAGGAAGCACAGCAGCCCCGCCAGGATCAGGCTGCAAAGACTCAGCCATGGTCTGCGCCAAAGGCGTTTGAAAAGATATGGATCCATACTCACACCCCCAGCAGGATTCTCGGCTTGCGCCTGCTCAGCCGGTCCGCGTGGAGCCACAGGACCAGTGCGATGACAGCCAGCTGCACTCCGCACAGACCCAGCAGCATCGCCGGAGAAAGGCGGCTCATCTGCACCATTTCCAGCACCGCTTCTTCGGTCAGGCCCATGCCTGCGCTGAAGGCGCTCCGGTCCACCAGCGCCAGGGTCCCTTCGGCCAGCTTCGACTGGATGATCTCCAAAATCGCCAGACTCACACAGCCGCCGACCGCCACGCCCCAGGCGGCGAGGGTCATGCCGCTGCCAAAGAGGTATTTCCGGGCGACAGCGGGAGATGCGCCCAGGGAGCGCATGATGCCCAAATTCTTCCGCTGGCTGCCCTGGTACAGCACCACATACAGCGCCAGGAGCAGCAGCCAGCCCGCCGCCACCGTCAGCAGAAGCTTGTCCGCCGCGCTGTCCATGGCCTCGATGCTCTGAAATGCCTTCTCAAGGCCCATGTCCACGGTGTGGAACTGGCCCTTGAGGTCCGGATCCTGACTGATGTCCAGCAGGAAGTCCTCCATTTTGCCGTTGTGCAGCTCAATGGACAGGTAGATGCCGAAGGAGCCGTTTTCCAGCAGTTCCTGACGAGTCACCACATCCCGGATGATCTCACCTTTCTGTTCCTGCTCCGTGGCGACCGTGATCTCCCGAAAACGGTCAGGGCCGCCGAAAACATCAGCGATCTGGGCCTTCTTGGGAATAAAGACGGTGTTGGGCGTGATGGAATAGGATTCCTGCTTCCATTCGTCCAGCAGATGGTAAAGGCCCACGATGGTGAATTCCTCGTCCTCGGTCACGAACTCCGGCATGATGATGGGGCTGCCAACGGTGGGGTTGTTCAGCTTGCCGTCCAGATCGTCCACAAAAGCGGAGTCGTTTTCATCGATGCAGGAGAACTGGGACAGACGGATGGTGTCGCCCACCTTCAATCCCGAGCGCTCCGCCAGGGAGTCGCTGAGGATGCAGACCTTGCTTCCGGAGTCGTATTCGCTTTCCGTGAACATCCGGCCCTCCACCAGCTCGGCCTGGTGCTTCATAAAGAGGTAGAAGGTGTCGAGGGCCGGGGTCCCGAGGACGGGGACGCTGTGCTGGCGGGTCTGCCAGTCCTCCATCTGCCGGACCCAGAGGGCATTGGCGGGATCGGCAAGGAATTCTTCCAGGGTGCCGTCCAGCCTGGCGACCGCCTGGACCATCTTCTCACCCTCTATATTCCAGCTGTGGTCGGGGGTACGCAGGATGCCGTCCTGGAGGAAGCAGGAGCCGCACATCAGCTTCATACGATAGACGGGATCCCCCGGACTGCCTTCTGTATGAAATTCATTGCTGTCCGGATCAAAGTCGCCGTAGAACACATACCGCTGTCCCGGCTGGACGTAATTCTTCGCCTCCTCACCGTAGTATCCAACGAACACATTGAACTGATGGTTGTCCGCGAAATCCTGTTCGATCTGGTAGGTTTCGTGGGCCAGGACGATTCTCTCCACATTCACCAGATACTGGGCATGGGCATAGTTCATCTCCCCCTCCATCATGGGCCACAGATCCTGGGGGCCGTCCTCCTTCATCCAGTGGATGCGCTCGACGGTGCCGACGATCATGACCTCCCGGTAGCTCTCCGTGGACAGGTGATACCAGTCGAAGGCATTCTTTGTTCCCCTGGTCACGCCCAGCACTGGCTCGAAGGAGGGGCTGTAGCCGCCGCTGAGAGAATGGAAGTGAACGCCCTTGACGGAGTCCATGGCGGCAAGCCGCGCTACCTGCTCCTCGGACAGTCTGCGGCTCTCCAGCTGATAGGAAATGCCCGGCTCCAGGGGGTCATCATTCTGCTGCACGCCCCGATCCTTCCGGTAGGCAACCGCCGCGTGATGCTCGTCCAGCACGGCGGCCAGATTCGCCGTGGAAAACCACAACGCCGCACCGATGCACAGAAACACCGACATGGCAACAGCCAGAAAGGCCCACAGCGCCGTGGTCATGGGTTTTCGTGTCAATCGTAATTTCGTATCCATTTACAGTACCTCCTTATTCCTGATCCCGCAGAATGGCGGTGGGCGGCACGCAGATCGCCCGGAAGATGCAGGCGGCGCAGCCGACACCGTAGCAGAGGAAATAAACTGCTCCGGGGACGATCTCCTGGGTCAGCACAGTGGCAGCCAGGACGGCCACCGCCACTAAGATCAGCTGCTCCCGCAGGATCGAGCCAAAGAGCCGCCATCGGGTCATGCCCAGGGTGCGCATCAGGGCGTAGGTCCTGCGCTCAGAGCGGGTGAACAGGAAGCTGATGAGGAAGCCCACACCCAGACCCAGCAGCAGCACGATGGGCAGCAGGTAGCCCGTCCGGGCGATGTTCTGCTCCAGCGCCGCCACGGTGGCCCGGTACTGCTCGTCGTAGACGGTCAGGGCGGGCTTGTGTGCCAGTTTGTTGCCCGCATTGGGGTCGACCTTGCTGAAATAGCGTTTGGCCACAGAGTACAGCTCGTCCAGCCGCTCGTTATCGGCGGCCAGGAAGCTCATGGCATCGAAGGAGTGCTTGTCGCTGATCTCCTCCGCCAGATGCTGGGCGGCATCAAAGCTGATAAAGATCCGGTTGCTCTCGCCCTGATAGCAGCCAGCCACGGTCAGCTCCACGGTGCCGGTGCCAACATATTTGCGAATGTTGGCACTGATGAAGAGATCCTCGACATTGAGGATCAGCTTGTCGCCGGACATCTCGGATCTCAGCCGCTCCGGGATCAGGCAGAGGAAGCCGTCCTGGTTGTAAAAGTCCTCGGTCAGGTAGGTCACCTGCGCCCCAAGCTCCGGATCCAGCAGCGGGTCGCACCGCTCGGAGTTGACACCCGCCAGGGTCAGATCCTCCTGATTGAACAGTCCCAGCCGCGGGCAGGTGTAGTCGAATTCCTTAGTGATCCGCAGATCCCGGACGAACTGGTCCAGTCCCTCTTCCGATTCGTCAAAGACGAATTCCAGGATCTCCGGCCCCA
>JAFQSI010000096.1 GCA_017409645.1 Oscillospiraceae bacterium
AAATCGGGAAAAATCGAATATTTGCATTGCAAATATTCGATAACCCTCTCAGTCACGCTAACGCGTGACAGCCGCCTGCGGGCGGCCCGGTCGCGGCTCTGACAGCCCACCGGGCTGTCATTCACTACCGCGACTGCGCTTCGCTTACCCCCAAAGGGAGAGCCAAGGCTCTTTGCACGTTTTAGGGGTTCTTTGACAGTCTATAAGGGCCCGCCGCATTGCGGCGGGCCCTTCAGGCTGTCGAGAAAGGTAGTTTTCAAGGCTCCCCTCGAAGGGGAGCCTTGAGGCTCTTTGATATGGCGCATCCGGGATCAGAAATCAAAACCGGCGTATTTTCTGGCCTTTTCCAGGACCTCGACGACCCGGCGGGTGACCTCCAGGCTCTCGTAGCTGTAGGCATAGTCCTCCCCGGCGACGATCCGGCCCAGGTCCTGGACCTCGTAATACCAGGGATTCTCCGGCAGCCGGAGGGACACCTTCTCCTGTCCCCGCAGATTCAGCTCCACGCTCTGGCAGTTGCTGCTGCTGGGGGTGATCTCCATGTAGCCGTCCTCACCGACGATCTGCACGCCGTTTCGGGCCGCGCAGTCCTTGGCGCCGATACACTGGCAGAGGAAGTCCTCATATTCCAGCACCAGCATGCCGCTGGTATCCACGCCGCTTTCGTGGCGGTTCGGGAAGTAGCGGACGCTCTTCGGCGCGCCGAACAGGCCCACGATAAAATGGATGTTGTACAGGTTGATGTCCATCAGGGCACCGCCGGCGAAGGCATGGTTCAGCACCGGGGAGGGATTTCCGGCCAGCAGGGCCGGGTAACGGCTGGAAAACTGGCAGAACGTGGCGGTGACCACCTTCAGCCTGCCCAGCCGGGGCAGATTTTCCCGGATATATTGATAGTGGGGATGATGGGCGGTGGTGATGGCCTCCAGCAGGAGCAGGTGCTTCTCCTTCGCCAGGGCGATCAGCTCGTCCGTTTCCGCAACGGTGGGGGTGAAGGGCTTCTCGCAGATCACATGCTTTCCCGCCAGCAGGGCCGCCCGGGTCTGGCCGAAATGGATGCTGTTGGGGGTGGCCACATAGACGATCCCGATCTGAGGATCCGCCAGCATGTCGGACAGATCCGTATACACCTTGGGGATGGAGAACTCCTCCGCCATGGCCCGGCCCGTCTCCTCCCTCCGGGAGCAGATGGCGTAGATCTCAAACTGCTCGCAGCGCCGGTATTCCGCCAGCATGGATCTGGTGATGGCGCCTGTTCCGATAACACCGAGTTTCATTGCAAATCCTCCTTATCAATAGATACGTTTGGCGTATTCGCTTGGGGAAATGTGGTAGCGCTGGTTGAATGCGTTGGAAAAATAGTGGATGGAGCTGTAGCCCAGCTTCAGGGAGATCTCACTGACCGTATACTTGTTCTCCCGGAGCATCTGGCGGCTTTTCTCCAGCTTCATGTCGTTGATGAACCGCTTGGGCGACTGACCGACTGTATTTTTGAACAGCAGCTGCAGGGACGACCGGGACATGGAGAACTGCTGGCAGATCTCCGCCACGGTCAGCGGCTCATAGATCTTGCTCTCCACATAGGCAACGATCCGCTCGAAAAGCTCGTCCTTGTAATTCTGCCTGGCCGCCGCGGCGGGGGAGACGGCGGAGGCGGCATAACCGCTCTGCAGGAGCCGGATGATCGTCTCCGTCAGCAGGCAGCGCATCAGGCTGTCCGCATAGGGGGTCCCGGCGGAGCTTTCCTGTATCAGGGTCTTGAGCAGACCGTGGGTCTTTTTATTGTAGGGATGGACCTTGCCCAGCAGCACCTCGTACCACCGCTC
The DNA here is from genome assembly GCA_017409645.1 of Oscillospiraceae bacterium. Taxonomy (GTDB): domain Bacteria; phylum Bacillota; class Clostridia; order Oscillospirales; family Oscillospiraceae; genus Faecousia. Next base: position 1,827 of record JAFQSI010000096.1, read on the forward strand.
GGACATCCCCGGGGTCAGGTTCTCCATATAAAACCCGACGGACAGGCAGGAAACGGACTCCCCGCCGGTGTACTGCCTGTGGAGCTGGCCGGGGCCGTACAGGATCATCTCCCGCTCCGAGACCGTGCGGCTGACTCCCTCCACCTCTGTATGCAGGACGCCGGCATCCACGTAGACAAGCTCAAAGAAGGGGTGCTTCTCAGCCCTGAAGCGGTGATCCGGGGTACGGATGCGGTAGCAGCAGCTGTGGATCTCCCGGACCCGGACCTGCGGCAGCACCGGACGGTACTCCCGGGGGGTATCGAGCAGCAGGGCATCGAGGGAATGTCCGCTTTCCACATAAAGGCTCACCGTCAGCTCTGCACCCTCGGCGATCAGGGCAAAATAGATGTTGGGCCGGATGTGTACACGCTGGCTCAGTCCGAACCGGTCAATCCGGCCCTCCTGCGGATCATGGGACACCAGCAGGAGCCCGCTGCCGCTGCGGACCTCCAGATAGCTGTCGCAGCTGAATTTCAGGAACCGGGAAATGGAGCTGCGCTCCGCTGCCGTTATGGTCTGACAGATCATACTTTCCCGCTTCTCGTCGCTTATCCGTTTATAGGCGAAGCCATACTCCCTGAAGGCCTCTGCCGTGGTTTCGTTTTGCACTCTATCCACCTCCGGTGGCAATAGTATATCATCTTTTCGTCACTTTGACTAGTGCCTTTCTTGTTTTGCCGGACGCAAAGAAAAATGAACAAAATGTGAAATAGCTATTTTTATTAAACTCCATGTTAAAAAATGTAAAGACAATGCGCTAAAAAAATTCTATAATTTAGGTGCGCTGAATTGGAAACTCAGACGTTAATTTCAAGGAGGAGATCCCCATGCCAAACATTATTCTGACCCGTATCGACAACCGTCTTGTCCACGGCCAGGTTGCCACGCAGTGGTGCGGCGCCATCGGCGCCAACCTGATCCTTGTCGCCAACGACGAAGTCGCCGGCAACAAGATGCGTCAGGGCCTCATGGACATGGCTGCCCCCAGCTATGCCGCCATGCGTTACTGGACCATCGAGAAGACTTGCGCTACGATCCACAAGGCAAATGACAAGCAGAAGATCTTTATCGTCTGCGAGACCCCCACTGACGTCCTGCGGCTTGTTGAGGGCGGTGTTCCCCTGAAGAAGGTCAACATCGGCAACATGCACATGGCCGAGGGCAAGCGTCAGGTCGCCGGCTCCGTCGCCGTTGACGACAAGGATGTCGCTGCTTTTGCCAAGCTCCGCGAGCTGGGTGTGGAACTCGAGATCCGTCGTGTTCCCTCCGAGGCTCCCGAGAGCATCGAGAAGCTGTTCAAGTAATCGCTTCTCTCCCAAAAGAAAATAAAAAAAGGAGTACATACTATGGACTTTAGTATTCTGCAGATTGTCCTGGTCTTCCTGTGGGTGTTCATCATCGGCATCGACCAGTTTGATCTTCTGGAATCCCTGTATCAGCCCATCGTCTCCGGTGCTGTCATCGGTGCGATCCTGGGCGATCTCCCCACTGGCCTGGTTGTCGGCGGTACCTACCAGCTGATGACCATCGGTAACATGCCTGTCGGCGGCGCTCAGCCCCCCAATGCTGTTATCGGCGGCGTTATGGCTGTTGTTTTCGCTATCGGCTCCGACATGGAGATCGATGCTGCAATGGGTCTGGCCGTTCCCTTCGCAGTCGTTGGCCAGTACATGGTCACCCTGCTGTTCACCGCTATGTCCCCCATGATGTCCGTTGCCGACAAGATGGCTGAGAAGGGCGACCACAAGGGTATCGTCCGTCTGAACTACCTGGCTATGGGTATCCTGGGCCTGGCTTTCGCTACCGTCTGCACCCTGGGTCTGATCGGTGGTAAGGCAATGGGCGAGGGCCTGCAGGCTGCTTTTGATGCAGTTCCCTGGCTGATGACCGGTCTGTCCGCCGCTGGTGGTATGATGCGTTTCGTCGGTTTCGCAACCCTGCTGCGTATCATGCTGTCCAACGATCACTGGGGCATCTACTTCGCCGGCTTCACCATGGCTACCATCATTGGTTACATTCCTGCTCTGTCCGGCTCCGCTCTGGTTCTGATCGCTTTCGTCGGCATCGCTCTGGCTCTGAGCGACTTCCAGACTGGCGTTGCTATCAAGAACGTTACTGCTAATGGAAATGGAGGCGACGACGATGGCATCTAATGTTTACACCAATCTGACCCCTGCTGCCAACCTCGACAAGAAGACCCTGAACAAGATGGTTTGGCGTTCTCTGAACCTGCAGGGTTCCTTCAACTACGAGCGTATGCAGGCAAACGGCTGGCTGTACGGCATCCTGCCCGGCCTGCTGGCCATCCACGGTGAGGGCTCCGAGGATCTGAAGACCTCCATGGCTCATAACCTGGAGTTCTTCAACACCCATCCCTTCCTGGTCACCTTCGTTATGGGTATCGTCCTGTCCCTGGAGCAGCAGAAGGCTGACGTCGGCACCATCCGTGCCGTCCGTGTTGCCGCTATGGGCCCCCTGGGCGGCATCGGCGACGCCATCTTCTGGTTCACTCTGGTTCCCATCGCTGCCGGTATCGGTTCCAACATGGCAATCGACGGCTCCATCGCTGGTCCCATCGTGTTCCTTGCTCTGTTCAACATCGTTCAGTTCGCAGTCCGTTTCTTCCTGATGCACTGGTCCTACAACCTGGGCACCAAGGCCATCGAGCTGCTGACTGCCAACGCCAAGGAGTTCACCCGCGCTGCTTCCCTGCTGGGTGTCTTCGTCGTCGGCGCTCTGACCTCCAACTACGGCGGCACTGCTCTGTCTGCTGACCTGACTCTGGAGAACGGCACCACCATCCAGTCCATCCTGGACGGCGTTCTGCCCAAGATGATCCCCCTGGCTCTGACCCTGGGTCTGTACTTCCTGATGAAGACCAAGGGCTGGACCCCCGTCAAGTGCATCGCTGCCCTGCTGGTTCTGGGCCTGGTCGGTGCTTTCTTCGGCATCTTCTAAAATCTTCAGATCTGTATGTTTGCAGTTCTTCTTGATTTTAATGGTACAATGTTCTTCGACTCAAGCCTCCATCAGGAGGCTTGGTCGAGGATCTATCGTGAGCTGTACCCCCAGGGTACTGACTCACCGGATGAAAGCCTTTTTTGCGGACCCCGCAACGATGTCATCTTGCAAAATTTGGCGCCGTGGCTCTCCGCGGAAGAACGCGAACAGTATTCAGAGAGAAAAGAATCTCTGTATCGTCAGGCCTGCCTGAATCATCCGGAAAAGCTTCATCTGGTTCCCGGCACAGAAGCATTTTTGGACAGGCTCCTCCAGTACGGCATCCCCTACGCCCTGGCGAGTGCCTCCATCAAGCCCAACATCGATTTCTTCTTCGAGGTATTTTCCCTTGGAAAATGGTTCCGCAGAGAGGATGTTGTCTATGATGACGGCACGTACCCGGACAAGGGTGCCATGCATCTGGAGGCCGCCCGCCGCATGGGCGTGACGCTTGCGGATTGCCTCCTTGTGGAGGACAGCCCCTCGTCCATCGCCCTGGCCCGCCAAAACGGAGCCGGCTCCATCATCGCCCTTGGTCACACCGCTTCTCCTTCCAGACTTCTGGAACTGGCTGACCATTGGATCGAGGATTTTACGGGATTCGAGCCTGCCTGGCTACTTCGTAACACTTCTGACCTAAATTGAGTTTCCAATAATACGTACAAAAAGGGACTGCTGCAAAACGAGAGTTGTGCAGCAGTCCTCATTTTTGTTTATGTGCTTATTTCTGTTAGTGCTTATCGGCTTTCCTCAGCATGAGCTGAAAGCGACTCTTGGCCCCCTCTCAGAGGGGGCTGTCACCGCCACAGGCGGTGACTGGGGGAGTGTCCTGCCATTGGAGGTACACCCCCTCCACCGCTTACGCGGTCCCCCTCCCCCTGTGGTGAGGCAAGAGGGTGCGGTGCTGCCTTAAGCCGATAAGCATATTCAGAAATACATGTCCCTCAAAACGAGGGGGCAGAGCTGTTTGTCATTTATA
>JAFQSI010000097.1 GCA_017409645.1 Oscillospiraceae bacterium
CCCGTGCGGATCACCATCCGCCAGAAGGGCGAGAAGGAGGACTAAGGCCATGTGGTTCAACTGCTTTCTCACCGTCTGCACCGCCTACCTGCTGGGCAATCTGAACGGCGCAGTTCTGGCAAGCCACCTGGTGGCCCATGAGGACGTCCGTCAGCACGGCAGCGGCAATGCGGGCCTGACCAATTTCGTCCGCAACTACGGCGCCCGTTCCGCCGTCCTGGTCATCTTCACCGACATGACCAAGGCCGTCCTGGCCTGCTTCGTCGGCGGCGGCCTGCTGGCTCCCTTCGGTCACGAGATCGCGGGTCGGGCCCTGGGCGGTCTGTCCGTGATCCTGGGCCATGCCTTCCCTGCCCTGCTGGGCTTCCGGGGCGGCAAGGGCATCCTCTCCGGCGTCACCGTGGCGCTGTGTCTGGACTGGCGGATCGGACTGTTCGTCTTCGGCATCTTCCTGCTGGCCTATCTGGCCACCGGATATGTCTCCCTGGGCAGCATCCTCTCCAGCGGCTCCTTCGGTCCGATCTACGCCATCTTCCATCGTGATCAGCCCTTCGCCATCTGCGTGGGCTTCATTCTGAGCATCCTGATCGTCTGGCTCCACCGGGCCAACATCGTCCGGCTGGTCAAGGGTCAGGAGCGCAAAACAAATCTTCTGAGTGGAGGTAAGCAGAAATGAAAGTAAGCGTTGTCGGCAGCGGCGCATGGGGCACGGCCCTGGCGATCCGCCTGTGCAAGAACGGTCACGATGTGACCATGTGGACCTTTGAAAAAGACCTGATCCCCGAGATGGAGACCACCCGGCGCAACCCCCGGCTCCCCGGTGCGACTCTGCCCGAGGGTCTGAAGATCTCCGGCGACTACGCCTGCATCCGCGGCAGCCGTCTGGTGGTCATGGCATCTCCCTCCTTCCCCATGCGCTCCGTCTGCCGGGGCGCGGCTCCCTACATCGATGAGACGGCAGTCGTGGTGTCCGTCACCAAGGGCATCGAGGACGGCACCTGCAACCGCATGAGCCAGATCGTGGCCGAAGAAACGGGCCACAAAGTCGTGGTCCTGACCGGCCCCAGCCACGCCGAGGAAGTCTCCCTGGATATCCCCACCGGCCTGCTGGCCGCCTGCGAGGATCAGGCTCTGGCCGAATTCGTCCAGGACGCCTTCATGTCCGAAAATCTCCGGGTCTACACCAGCTCCGACCCCGTGGGTGCCGAGCTGGGCGCGGCCCTGAAGAACGTCATCGCCCTGTGCGCCGGCATCTGTGACGGCCTGGGCCACGGTGACAACACCAAGGCCATGCTGATGACCCGCGGTCTGACAGAGCTGGCCCGCCTGGGCGTTGCCATGGGCGCGAACCGGGAGACCTTCACCGGCCTGTCCGGCGTGGGCGACCTGATCGTCACCTGCACCTCCATGCACTCGAGAAACCGCCGGGCCGGTATCCTGATCGGCCAGGGCAAGGATGTCCAGACCGCCATGAAGGAGGTCGGCGCCGTGGTCGAGGGCTACTACGCCGCCAAGTCCGCCTGGGCTCTGGCCCAGAAAATGGGCGTGGAGATGCCCATCACCGAGGCCGCCTACAAGGTCCTCTATGAGGGCCTGAGCGCGAAGGACATGACCCACGAGCTGCTGATGCGGCGGAAGAAGGCCGAGAGCGAGGATGCAGGCTGGCTGTAAAAATAGTGCTGAAGGCTGAGTGCTGAGTGCTGAATGAATTTACTCCCTGTGGAAGTTTTTCTTCCGCAGGGAGTGTTTTTATGCTATACTATCAGAAAAGGAGCTGATATCGTGGGAATCAATCATGTTTTGCTGGAGCTTTGGTGTCTGAAGAAGATCGACGAACACGCACACAAGCCGTATCCCCCTTTCTGCACCGGCGCGGCGGACCCGGATTATCCGGATGACCGGGAACCGAATTTCAATTGCCTGCGCTGCAAGTGTCCCTTCGTGGATTTCACCACCTGTGAGGATACCTTCTGCTACATCAACGAAAACTCCGAGATGGAGCATGGCATTCTGTTCGACTACGAAAGCTACCCGGACAAGGTCGGGCGTTGGAAGCAGATGAGTGTCGAAGCCGTGGATCGTACATATGATGAATTGATGAAGGATGTCAAAGAATGAATATAGAGAACGGCCTGCGTGCTGTTCCCCGCGTTCATTCTGCATTAAAAAACAAAAAGCGGCATCTCCCGAAGGAAATGCCGTTATTTTTGCCGCTATGGATCACACTGCCCGCTCAACCTTGTTGGAACGGAGGCATCTGGTACAAGCGTACACATGGCACGGAGTACCGTTGACAACCGCCTTGACACGCTTGACATTGGGCTTGACAGCACGG
>JAFQSI010000098.1 GCA_017409645.1 Oscillospiraceae bacterium
GGTCCGGGAGCGGGGCAACAATTTCTCCGCCGGACAGCGCCAGCTGCTCTCCTTCGCACGGACCATCATCCACAAGCCCGCCGTCATGATTTTGGACGAGGCCACCGCCAACATCGACACGGAGACGGAGCTGCTGATCCAGGATTCCCTGGAGCGGATGAAAAACATCGGCACCATGCTCATCGTGGCCCACCGGCTTTCCACCATCCAGCACTGCGACAACATCATTCTGCTGGACCAGGGCGTCATCGTCGAGCAGGGCACCCACCAGCAGCTGCTGGCCCGGCACGGACGCTACCATCAGCTGTACATGCTTCAGTATAGCCGCGAGCAGCTGAACAGATCCTGAATCCGGTCTTTTTATAAATATTTTTCTGGGACCCCGGTTTTGGCCGGGGTCCTGCGTATTCTCTGTATGTAAGGAAAAACAAACCACAAACTACAACAAAAAAGGAGAATGCAATATGAAAAAGACCCGAAAGAAGATGATCCTCTCCGCCTCCGTCCTGACCGCTCTGGCCCTCTTCGCCGGATGCACCAGTGCCAACGCGGCCAGCCCAGACCCCACCGCCGCCCGGATCGCCGAGACCGCTCCCGCCGCCCAGACCATCACCCTGGAGGAGGCCAAGGCCATCGCCTACGCCCACGCAGGGGTCAGCGAGTCCGACGCCCGCGACAAGTCCTACGAGCGGGACGACGGGATCTACGAGATCGACTTCGAGCATAGCGGCTTCGAGTACGACTACGACATCAGCCGCCAGGGCGAGATCCTGAAGGTCGAGAAGGAGCCGGAGCGCACCGCAAAGCCCGCCGAGAACAAGCCCGCGGAAACCAAGCCCGCCGCTCAGACCATCACCCTGGAGGAAGCCAAGGCCATCGCCTACGCCCACGCGGGCGTCAGCGAGTCCGATGCCCGTGACAAGTCCTATGAGCGGGACGACGGGATCTTCGAGATCGACTTCGAGCATGGCGGCTTCGAGTATGACTACGACATCAGCCGCCAGGGCGAGATCCTGAAGGTCGAGAAGGAGCCGGAGCGCAGCGCAAAGTCTGCTGGGAGCAAGCCTGCCGAGAGCAAGCCCGCGGAAACCAAGCCCGCCCAGACGAAGTCCGACCGGATCAGCGCCGAAAAGGCCCTGTCCATCGCCCTGGACCACGCCGGCGTCACCGACGCCCGGGACCGGGATGTGGAGTGGGACGACGGCCGCTGGGAGGTCAGCTTCGAGTCCGGCCGCACCGAATATGAATACGACATCAGCGCCGACGGCACCATCCTCCACTGGGAGAAGGAGATCGACGACTGAGCCGGATACGATCAGGGCCTGCTGCAAAATGCAGCAGGCCCTCAGACCGTCAAAGAAGGTCCATTTGCGGCAAAGCCTGAATCCTTCCCCCCGGGGAAGCGTTTGGAGCTGTCTCCTCAGCGTTTTGACGATCAGGACCAGATTGTTTAACTTACACGAAGACAAAAAAAGATCCGGCACTCCCGTGCCGGAATGGATCAGTACCGCAGGCAGAGCCGCACCCGCTGCTCGGCCCGCTTCAGGCAGCGGCTGACGGTGCTTTTGTTCACACCCCGCTCCTGGGCGATCTGGGCGATGGACTTGTCCTGGAAATAGTAGGCCAGGATCGTATCGCGCTGCCTGGGCGTCAGCTCCTGCTCGATGACCCGGCGCAGCCGCTGCATTTGGGTCTTCGGCGGCAGCCGGGGCCCCTCGTAGTCTTCAAAGCGTATATTTCTCATCCCGATAATACCCCCTCTCATAGTAGTGTTCGCACAGCGCCGCCAGGGCGTTGCACTCGGTCAGCATGGGCGTCAGTTCTGCGATGCGCCGCTTCAGCCGGAAGATCTCCTCCGGGTCTTCGGCGGTTTTCAGCTCCTGACGCAGCTGGCGGAGCCTGCGGCGCAGGGGCACCGCGGCCTCCCGGTACAGCCTGCCGATCTGACAAAGTGTCATCCATCCGTGCATATCCGAACCATATCGCACATCCCTCCCGTCCGGATCGGTCGATTTCCGGGCGATTGCCCGATGGTATTTACAGCTCTTTCCAGAAACATCATACAAGACACTTCGTGTGAAAACAATCGGAACGTGGCGGCCGCCACAATTCCCCCGGTTTTTTATTTGGGGTGTGGTATCCTTGTCCCACACCAACACAAAGGAAGTGATGTCATGCTGGGAGCAAGGATCGCCGCCCTGCGCCGGGACGCGGGCTGGAGCCAGGCGGAGCTGGGAAAGCGGCTGCAGGTCAGCGCCAGCGCCGTGGGGATGTATGAGCAGGGCCGCCGGGAGCCCTCGGCGGATACCCTGGTCGCCCTGTCGGAGATCTTCGGCGTTACGACGGATTATCTGCTGACGGGCAAGCCCATCGCCCTGCCGGACCAGCGGGCCGTGACCCGGCTCATGCGCGCGTCGCTGGAATCGGCCCAGACGGCCCTCTCCGCCCGCCGGGACCAGCCCTTCACCAGAAATGAGCTGGCCGCCCTCTTCGCCGCCATGCTGGCTGATGCTTGACGGTAAAGGGATTTTGGGGTATCCTGTAAGGGAATTAAAAATTGATAATGGAAAATGGAAAATTGGGGAAACCCATTCCATTTTCGGCAATTTTCAACTTTCAACTTTCAATTATCAATTGATCGGAGATACCCATATGGAAGACAGAGACTATATGCTCGCCGCTCTGGAGCTGGCCAGGGAGGCGGCGGCCGACGGGGAGGTCCCCGTGGGCTGCGTCATCACCCGGGGCGGTGAGATCGTGGGCCGGGGCCGCAACCGCCGGGAGAAGGGGAAAAATGCCCTGTGCCACGCGGAGCTGGAGGCCATCCATGACGCCTGCACCCGTCTGGGGGGCTGGCGGCTCTGGGAGTGTACCCTGTATGTGACGCTGGAGCCCTGCCCCATGTGCGCCGGGGCCATCATCAACGCCCGGATCCCCCGGGTGGTCTACGGCGCCCGGGACGCCAAGGCCGGCTCCTGCGGCAGCGTCTGCAGCCTGTTCGACATGGCCTACAACCATCATCCGGCAGTGGAGCAGGGACTGCTGGAGGACGAATGTGCCGGGCTGCTGAAGGAGTTTTTCCGCAATCTGCGGCTGACGCTGCCCAGCCGGAAAAAATGGCGAAAACCGGACGGCGCGTAAACAACGGATCTTGGCCCCCGCTTCTGCGGGCAATGCTGTCAAATTACGGATGATCTTTCCGCTGCCGCTGTCATTGCGAGGAGGGCTCAGCCCAACGTGGCAATCCGTATCTCCTGCGATGCTGCGCATCGCCCGCTCCCTCCAGGAGCGGAAAGAGGACGGATCGCCACGGCCTTCGGCCTCGCAATGACAATGGCAGATGGCAGCTGGTCCTATCGATGCAGCAGTACGAAGCTGACAGTATCGCCCCTGTGGGGAGACAAGAGGGGAACCTTCAAAGGAGGAATGTTATGGACTGGGAGCAGCGGTGTATCCGTCTGTGCGCCGCGGTGCTGATCTGCGCGGTGCTGCTGCGGCTGTGGACGGACGGGGCCTTCGTCCCGGTGGGACAGGCACTGGAGTCCGAACGGACGGCCTCGTTCCTCCTGTATCTGCAGACCGGGCGGGTGGTCCGGTCGCTGCCGGAGCCGTCGGTCCGGGACCGGGTCCCTGACCCGGCGCCGCCGGCTCAGCAGTCGGCGCCGGGCTTTACCGGGGAGGACCTGGAGCGGATCACCGTCAACGATACCTGCGGCGCATCGCCGGACCTTCAGGCTTTGCTGACCGACCGGCAGGTGCCGGAGCTGACCGGTGAAGGCCCCCGGGTGCTGATCCTCCACTCCCACACCACCGAGAGCTTCACCCAAACGGAGCTTGACCGCTACGAGGAGTCCAGCCCCTACCGGACCCTGGACCCGGGGTACAACATGATCGAGCTGGGGCAGATCGTGGCGGAAATCCTCCGGGACAGCGGCATCGAGGTGATCCACGACACCGAGCTGCACGACTATCCCAGCTACAACGGCTCCTACTCCCACGCGGCGGCCTCCACCAGGGAGCTGCTGGAGCAGTACCCCACCATCGAGCTGATCCTGGATCTGCACCGGGACGCGGCGGACACGCCCACGGGCCAGATGGCTACCCGCTGCACCGTCGGCGGGGAATCGGCGGCCCAGCTGATGTTCGTGATGGGCACCGACACACGGCTGAAGCATCCGGACTGGGAGCGCAATCTCAGCCTGGCCCTGAAGCTGCAGGCCCTGCTGGAAAGAGAAAATCCCGGCCTGTGCCGGGACCTGAAGCTGTCGCAGAACCGCTACAACCAGCATCTGGGGGAGTACGCCCTCCTCATCGAGATCGGCGCCGCCGGAAATACCCTGGACCAGGCCAGACTGGCCGCCCGGGAGCTGGGAGAGGCCATCGTGCAGCTTTCCAAAATGGAGCATACAGAATGAGACCGTCCCGCCGGGACGGCTGTTTTTTTGACTTTTTTTGGGGACGGTGGTATGATAGACCCACCAAAGAAACGGAGGTATGTCCATGAAGCTCTCCCACATTCTCGGCGCGGCTGTGGCTGCGCCCGCCGCGGTCTGCATCGGCCGGGCCCTGGCTGCAAAGCCCACCGCCGCTGCCGACGCAAAAATCGACCTGAAAAACGACGACCGGGCGAAGGCCTACGGCGAACGGCTTGCCCGGATGGTCCGCTGCGAAACGATCTCCAGCCGGGACTATATGGACCTGTCGAAATTTGAAAAATTCCACAGCTTGCTCGCAGAATTGTTCCCAAATGTCCACGCCGGCTGCGAGAAGCATGTCTTCGACGGCAGCCTGCTCTACAAATGGGCGGGCCGTGGCGAGGCGGACCCCATCGTCCTGATGAGCCACCAGGACGTGGTGGAGGCCGGGGGCAAATGGCAGCACGGGCCCTTCTCCGGGGAGATCGATGACGAGGGCCGGGTCTGGGGCCGGGGCACCGTGGACACCAAGGCCAGCCTTTTCTGCATCTTCACCGCCCTGGAGGAGCTGATCGGCTCCGGCTTCGTCCCCGCGGGGGACGTCTACATCGCGTCGAGCTGCACGGAGGAGATCTCCGGCCCCGGCGCACCGGCCACCGTCGCCTACCTGAAAAGTCAGGGTGTCAGGCCCAGCCTGGTGCTGGACGAGGGCGGCATGATTTTGGAGTCCCCCATGGCGGGCGTCAAGGGCCTGTATGCCATGGTGGGCGTGGTGGAAAAGGGCTACGCCGACGTCAAATTCACCGCCCGGAGCAAGGGCGGCCACGCCTCGGCCCCCGGCAAAAACACCCCCCTGGTGCGGCTGGGCAGGTTCATGGCGGATATCGAGGACCATCCCCCCTTTGAGCGGCGGCTGAGTCCCACCATGGAGGAGATGTTCCGCCGTCTGGCCCCCAACATGGGCTTCGGACTGAAGACCGTGCTGACCAACCTGTGGCTCTTCCGGCCCATTTTGCTGCGGATCCTGCCCGCCATCAACGCCTCCGCCGGTGCCATGACCCAGACCACCCTGGCCTTCACCACCGCAAAGGGAAGCGACGGACTGAATGTCCTGCCTCAGGAAGCCTATGTGACGGGCAACATGCGCCTGATCCAGCACCAGAGCGGCCCCGAGAGCTTCGAGGCCGTCCGCAGGATCGCCGCCAAATACGGCATCGAGACGGAGGTCCTCTACGAGGACGCCCCCTGTCCCGTGGTGGGGTTCGATTCGAAGCAGTTCCACCTGATCGAGGAGGTGGCGGCGAAGGTCTACCCCGGCGTCCAGGTCAGCCCCTATGTGATGACCGGCGGCACCGACGCCAAATTCTACAAGGAGATCTGCCCCAACTGCATCCGCTTCGCGCCCCTGTACATCGACGAGCAGCAGTACGGCTCCGTCCATGCCCTGAACGAGAACATCTTCCAGGGCGCCCTGCCCCACGGCGTGGACTTCTACAAGCAGGTTATTGAAAAAATGGCAGCCATCGAAGCGTAAGATAAAATATCGGCCCTCCGGCAAAGGCCGGAGGGCCGTTGACTTCATGGATCAAGCCTTCAGAATTTCGTCTTTTCTTGCCAGGATCTCGTCGGAGAGGATCGCCTGCTCCACGTTTTCGAAGCCCAGCCGTGCGATGGTGTCGGCGAAGCGCTCGCCGGGCAGACCGTTCTCCTTATAGAACAGGATGGTCTTCTCCACCACGGACAGGACCTCCTCCTCGGAGGTGAACAGCCTGGAAAGGGGACGGCCCTGGCCCACCTTCTTGCCCCAGCGGCCGCCGATGCAGACCTTCCAGGCCTGTCTGCCTGCGCCCACGGCGCCGAAGGGACACTTTTCCGCACAGCGGCCGCAGTTGTTGCAGACCGTCTCGTCGATGCAGAGCCTGCCGTCCGCCACGGACGCCGCCTTCATGGGGCAGCCCTCGGAAATTTTGCACTTCTTGCAGCCCTTGCACTTCTCAAGATCGATCTCCTTGATCCGCTGGCCGATGATGCCCAGATCGTTCAGATCGGGCTTGACGCAGTTGTTGGGACAGCCGCCGGTGGCGATCTTGAACTTGTGGGGCAGCTTCACGTCATGGTAGCCCAGGTAGAACCGCTGGTGGATCTTCTCGCTGAGGGCGAAGGTGTCATAGAGGCCATACTGGCAGGTGGTGCCCTTGCAGGAGACGACGGGCCGGACCTTGGGGCCGGTGCCGCCGGTGTACAGGCCGTACTGACCCAGGAATTCCTGGAACTCGGCGATCCGGTCGTAGGGGATGCCGGGCAGCTCCACGGTCATCCGGGAGGTGAACTGGACCCGGCCGGTGCCGAATCTGTCCGCA
>JAFQSI010000099.1 GCA_017409645.1 Oscillospiraceae bacterium
CCGTGGATGCCGGTATTCAGGGAGCCGTCCGTCTTGTACATGCCGTCCTGCATGGCGAGGGATGCAAAATAAACGGTGTTCTCTCCGGCGGCAACCGACACAGCACAGGTCGCCCTGGCGCTGGGGTTGTCCTCGCTGATGGCGGTGATGGCGGTGCTTCCGGCTCCCACAGCCGTCACCAGTCCATTGTCAACGGTGGCGACGGATTCGTTCTCCGACTCCCATCGGATCGCCGTGTTGGTGGCATTGGACGGGGATACCATGCAGGCCAGCATCATCGTCCCGCCGCTGTTCAGCTCGATACTGGAGTAGTCCAGAGAGATGGATTCCACGCCGATCACCTCGATATCATTGCTGATCGTTTCCACGGTCAGGCCAAGATTCTCCCCAGAATCACTACTACCAGCAGGCAGCTCCACCACCACGGGAGGGGGAGTCGGCGCGCCGCTCACGCTGGGCCGGAAGGCGATCTGCATCGTCGTGTCACTGGGCTGTGTCACCACCGGCGTGTAGTACAGCCCCGCCTCCTGCGTCCAGGTGTAAACCCCGTTCTCGGCCTTGGTGCATTTGTACAGCGCCCCCGTGGCGGTGTCCATGTACAGACAGCCCACCGCACCCACCGTGGCCGTGGTGGGCTTCCCCTCGCCCGTCAGGCAGGGGATCTCCTTGGACGGCCCGCTGCCAAACAGGTCCCGCCCCTCCAAAAATTCCATACTCGTTCCTCCTTATGCGATGATCTGGATGCCATCCACCACTGTTACAGTCACGGCCCCGGCGGCAGCGGTCACGACCTGGATCCCGTCCACGACGCTGACGGTCGCCTTCACGCCGCCCCCGCCGGAGGCTGCCGCCTTCCTGGCCTCCTCGGCAGCCTGCTTCGCCTCATCGCGGGCCGTCTCCGCCCGCTCCGCCGCCTGGATGGCAGCATCCCGAATCGGCTCCAGCCCCGCCTGCACATCCGTCAGATCCCGGATCAGCTCCGTGCCCTTGCTCACCATCTCCGTCAGAGCGGTGTACTCCGGTGAGCTGTCGGGCACATCCCCATCCTGGTACTCCGTGTCGTCCACCAGCAGCTCGAACCTCGGAGAAGTCAGCAGATGATTCTGGGCATCATACAGCCGGATTTCGCAGACCGCCAGACCCACCACATTCGTGGTCTGCCCGGTGAAGTCGTAGGTGACGGTACAGCCGTCGATATCGGCAGCATTGAAGCAGGGGTTCCCGTCAGATTTCCGGGCGTAGAACACCGCCGTCACGCCCTCACCGGGGATGTAGGGCCGTCCCCGGTTGGTCAGGCTCACCACCAGCCGCCGGGCACTGTCGCCCCGCTTGGCCTTAATCAGCACCCCGGAGTCGATTTTCTGCACATCCAGGGTGATGTAAGTCAAAGCCCGTTCCATATCGCATCCCTCCTTTTCATCGTTTGCCCCAAGCATAGCAAAACCGCGCCGGGATTCTCTATCCCGACGCGGTCGCTGTTTACTTAATGCCAGGGGGCCTCGCCGATGGTGCTTGCCGCCCAGCCTTCGCTGTAGTACAGCGCATCCTTCTGCTCATCAGAGATGGGCAGGGAGTCGATAACCTCCATGCGCCGCTGCTTCTTGCCTTCGCCGGTAATGCCCTTGACCTGGCTGCGGTAGGATACATAGTCCTCAATACCGATGCCGGTGTCCTGGATGTCGCTGTAATACTTGTCGATCCAGGAATCGTCAGCGGTCAAACCGGGGTTGTCCTTCTGGAACTCCCAGTATCGAACAGCCTGTTCGGCCTCCTCCTGGGACTCGCCGCCGTACTCCCGGCGCATCCGCGCAGCTTCGGTGGCGGTGATTTCGCCATCCATGAACGCATCCCGGATATCAGTGTAGGCAATGCCGGTGTCCACTTCGCTCATCCACCTGCGCACGGTGTCCTGCGCAGCATCACGATCCCGGTCACCATACCGAACCAAAAGACTCTGCGCCTCAGATTCTGTAATAGCCCCATCGGACAGCCAGTCTCCCACGATTTCCCGGATCTGCTCCCGGATATCCTTCTCCTTGACTCCGTGGGTGGTCAGCTCGTCCATGGCTTCGGAGATATCCTCCCCGTTCGCCATAGCCTGGGCCAGAGCATCATACTTGCTCCAATCGGAGCCGCCCTCCCAGCCCCGGAGCTTCCAGTAGGCCTCGTTTTCGTCCTCGGCCTTGCCCAGCTCCATGAGCTTGGTGATCGCCTCGTCCTCGTCCACGTAGCCGCTCAGGAACGCATCCCGCAGGGCATCGGCGGGCTTCTGCTCATAGGTCTTGATCTTATCCAGGTCGATGGTCAGGCTCGGAGCCATCCGCCCCACGATCCAGTTCCATGCGCTCAATGCGTTGTTGTACAGGTCTGCAATCTCACGGGTGGGAGTCGCCAGGGGAACGCCGGTCAGCCCGGAGGCCCCCTGCAGGTACTTGCGGATGGAGCCGTACCATGTGTAGCCGGTATTCTGCCCCTTGAGCTTCTTCATCAGAATCCCGGTGGCATCCACGGTGTACTCTGCCACATCGCCCAGGGGCAGGGTGGAGAGCTGGAGCCACACATCTTCGCCCCTGGCCTTGGCGACCACGGCAGAGAAGATGGTGCCGATCTCCTTGATGACGGGCAGCTTCTCGACGGGGTTCAGCTCCTCGCCGATGTTCTCCCACAGGCCCTCCAGGAACTTTTCCCCGAAGGTCTGGTACTCGTCGTCGTCCCGCCACGCATCAATGAGACTCTGGAGAACGCCGGTCATCACCGCCGTCACGCCGTACACATAGGCCAGCCGCCCCAGTTTGCCGCCGTGCTTCCGCCACGCGGTCTGGAAACTGCCGCCCTTGCGGCCGGCCTCGGCCTTGATCCGATAAGCCGTCTCCAGGAAGGGACTCACCGCCGTCACAGGCTCCGACATGAAGGAGCTGGTCAGCCGGGAGTAGAAGCCCTTGTCCCGCATATACTCGGTCTTGGTCAGAATGGAGTCCACCACCTGGGTTCTGTAGATCACCCGCTCGAAAAGCTCTGTGGTCTTCGCCAGATTCCCGCCGCACTGGTGGCGGCAGGCGCTCCAGATCGCGCCCCAGGTCTGACGGTCAGCCCATTCCGCCATAGCCATACCCTTTTCCACATACTTGTCGATGGCGGTGTCATTGTGCTTGATAATCTTACTCAGGCCACGGGACACGTTGACATCGTAGAAGCCCAGGTCTTTCCATGCCGCAATGCCGGAGTGCTTGAGCATCTCGGCAATGTCTGCCTTGCGCTGGGCGGGGCTTGCCGCCAGACCTCTGGCAATGGCGGTATAGGGGATCTCCTGGGCCGCCCGGAGGATGGCCAGGGGCTGCTTCGCTACAACGGACAGATTCCATGCCACCTGCGCCCGGTTGTACCGGTGCAGCTGTTTCATACTCCTCCTGTCGTTAGGAGTCCCCTGAGCCTCGGTGCCGTTATAGCCTCGCAGAATGTTTTCGACGAAGGTAATGGCGTAGCCCTTCGCATCCTTCGTCCCTTCCTTGTGCAGCGGCACGCCGTAAGCCCGGTTCATCCGTTCCCGGACACTGTCCTGGGCAGGCTTGTCATCGGTGGTCTTCCAGGTTTCCCGGTGGTTGAGCCATTTCAGCGCATCCAGCACCGGCAGGGCCATGGCGTTGTACTGGGCCATATCGCCCATGTGGCCCGTGAACACATCGAAGATGGAGTAGAGCATGACCCGGTTGTTGGCGTTGGGGGTCAGCTTCTTGGTGAAGCTCATGTTCAGCAGCGCGTACAGATCGGACCCGTCGGGCTTGTCAACCTGCGAGGGGCGGAGCATATTGTCCGTGGAGATAGGGAAATAATGCTCCTCGGTGAATTGCCGCTCACCGAACCGCTTGACGGTGACGGCATTGCCCCATTCGCCGCCCTGCTCGCTCATAAACTTCTGCAGCTTGTCGGCAACGGCCCGCTGCCGCTTGGTCAGCCGGTCGCAAATGTCCTGGATGTCCTCCATGGTCAGATGCTGCGCCTCGGTATCCGTGCCCTGGATGTTGGCTCCACGGATGCCGCCGCCCAGCAGATGGGGCAGAGCCTGTTCACGCTTGCTCAGGCAGTACAGGCTCATCATCTGGGCCACGGTCAGCCGGATGCTGCCGCCGCTGGGAAGCCTGACCCGCTTGATCTCCTTCTCCCAGGCGTTGACCTCCTCGGCCTTGTACGCCTTGTCGGAGAACTTCTTGATGGCCTGGGTGTTCCATGCAAGCTGTGCCTGACCCCGGCGCAGACCGTCGTAGATGGCCACGCCGCCCTTGCCGAACCGCTCCCAGATGTAGGCGGGCCGGACATTCTTCCAGTACAGGAACTGGTCAGCCCCGTCCAGGGCGGTGTTCTGGTACTTGCCCATCCTCCCCAGATGGTTCATGGTGTCCTGGGCGGCATCGGAGGCAAACTGGAACATGGCGTTGGCGTGGAAGCGGTTGACGGTGGTGATGTGCTGCTTCATCTCCTTGACCAGCTTGTACAGCTCGTGGAGTTCCTCAGCGGACATCTCACCGCCGTTGATCTTGTACTTGGGCTTGCCCTTCATGGCGATCTCCTGGGTTTTCTCCACCATAGCAGACAGCCGCTTCACGAAATCGGGGGCGAGGTCGGCGTACCCGGAGTACAGGCCGCCCACATCCTCAATGTGCCGCTCGTAGGCATCACGAACTGCCTTCATCTTCTTGACAAGCCGCTCGTCCGCCTTGGTTCCGCCGCTCTTACTGGTCAGGTCGATGGCTTCCAGGAAAGAAGCCACAGGGCCTTTCAGCACATCGGGGATGTGCTTCAGAGCATTCTTGTTGTCGGGATTCACCAGCCAGTCCCGAAGGGTCTTGACCTCCCTCTGAATGGCTTTGCGATACTTCCGCTGGGCCGCACTCTCGTTGCGCTTCTGGCGGTACTCCTTGAGAACCGCCTCGTCGTGGTCGGCCTGATCCTTCTGGACGATCTTCCGGGCCTCCTGAAGAACTGCCCGCAGAGCCGTACCCTTCTCGGCCTCCAGAACCTTGTCGGCGGCGGCTTCGATGGAAGCATCCAGCCGGTGCATCTTCTCCAGAGTCTCGGCGGCGGCCTTGCGGTCCCCACCGGGGCCGAACTGCTGCTCTTTGTAGAGCTGCCCCAGCTCCTTCCGGTCCTCCTGCAAGGTACGCAGCCGCTCCAGCCGCTCGGAGAAGATGCGGAAGGCATCCTGCCCGGCCTTGTCGAACTTGGCGGGGTCGATCTTCTCCGCCGCCAGCTCCAGCACCTGCCGGTCGGTCAGTGCGATCCGGCGCACCTGGAGCTGGTCGTCCTGGTAGCTGTCCCGGACGGGGTTGTGTTCCAGCAGATCGGCAAGCAGCTTCTCGCCCGCCTCGCTCTTGGGGATGAAGAAGCGGTCCTGGAAATTGATCCGCTCCCGGATGATGCCGCTGTAACGCTGGAGCTGCCAGGTGTTCGTCTGCCGGATCTCCAGCCGCCACTCGCCGCTGACCCGGCTGCGGAAGATCTCCGCCCGCTCGCGGGTCAGTCGGAAGTGTTCCCCCTTCTGCAAGGCCCGGTCCATGACCGTCTTTGCGTCCAGCTTCTCGGTGGTGCGGTCCGTCTGGAACTGCCGCAGGGTCAGATCGATCTGGGATGCAGGAATCTGTCGGCCCAGGTAGGCCCTGCCGTCTGCGGCAATGAGCCGCTTGACCTTGGTGGTCCCCTCCTGGGGCAGCTTGTCCCAGATGGGCAGCAGGGCGCCGGTGAGCATATGCAGGGTGTCCTCGTTGTATTCAGGGACCTGCGCAACTTCCTTGTCCCATGCCTTCTGCCAATCCTTCTTGTCCAGGAGCTTCGCCCGCTTGGCAAGGGTGTTCTCCTGCCAGACGGTGGTGTTTGCATCCCGGTTCGGGCCGACAAGGCGGTACTGCTTGGTGACCTGCCCCCATTCGGTGGTCTTGTCCGCCATGCGGTATACCGCCCGGACGGAGCCGTTGTCCGTCTCATAGATGCCCACGAAGCCGCTGCGCTGGGTTTCGGCCTCTGCCACGGTGGTGGTGATCCTGGGCTTGCGGTAGGTCTTGGCCTGGATGTAGTGGGTGGCGGCCCCGCCGTTTCCGTCCTCCCGGATGATCTTGTCATCAAGGATCTCGATCTTGTCCGCCTTGACATTCTCCATGCCGGTGTCCAGAGTGCCCGCCTGGATGGCGGCCTCCAGCTCCATTTCATAGATGGAGGTAAAGGCATCAAAGACGGTGTTCTGCTCGTCCACCTCCAGAGCCAGGATGCGGTTTAGGAAGGTGCTGATATCCCGTGCAGTGTTCTCGTCCATCTTGAAGGAGCCGTAATCATCGGTGAACTTCTCCTTCAGGCCCAGCCGGTCCAGGGTTTTCATGCCGTCGATGCCTTTGATGCGGTTGCTGCCCAGCCGCTTGTAGAACTCCCGCAGGGAGTCCCTGGCCAGATCGGTTTCCAGATTGTCCTTGGCCCCGAACATCCCGGAGCCGGTGTCTCTCTGGCCCTTGGTCAGAGCGCCCAGCTGGTCCAGGCGGCGGGCGATGGTGGAGGTGAACCGCTTCTGACCCTTGATGTTGGTGGTGACCAGCTTGTAGATGGGGGCGGATGCCTCGTTGGAGCGGTGGGTCCGTCCGAAGCCCTGAACCGCATTGGAGGCAGACCATCCGGGCTGAAGGACATAGTGGATTCTCTGCTGCTGGTTTTTCTCGCTCCGGTCGGCGTGGTAGCTCTTGCCGGTGCCGCCGGCATCGGAGAAGACCAAAATGCGCTTCTTGCCGTCCTGGAACGCCTGGACATCGGCGGTGCGGCTGTTCAGGGTGCGCCGCTCCTCCACCCGCTTGTAGCTGCCGTCCGGCTGCCGCTTGGGCACCACCCGGCGGCTGCGGCCGGTGTTCTCGGCCACCATCTCCGTGCCGAAGGCATCAAAGAGCATCTCCATGGGGCCGTCAGGGATGGCCATGGATTTGACCTGCTCGATCAGCGTCTCCCGCATGGCGACGGCCTGACGGCTGATGATGGGCTGCCCCTTGCTGTCGAGGGCGGGGCGGGATCTGGTGTGCCCCTCCTCGTCGGTGTACTCCTCAAACTCCTGCACGGGGAAGCAGGTTTCGAGATACCCGATCAGACTCTCTCTGGGAGTCAGATCCAGGTCATCCAGCTCCAGATTCTCGGCCTTGGCCTGGGCCAGTGCCTTGCTCTGCTGGGCCTCGTTGGTGTTGACGATCTGCAGCACGCAGCTTCTCCCGGCTGCCAGTTCCCGGCGCATATCCGCAATGACGGAGGGCATACTCATGGAGGTCAGAGCCTGGTTATAAAACCGCTGCATGGAGCTGTAGAACTGGCCCAGAGCCAGCTGCCGTGCATGGGAGTTGTTCTTGCCGCCGGTCAGCTCCAGAGCCTTGTGGGCATTCTGCATGACGGTCTGCCAGGCGGAACTCATGGTGTTGTAGATGATGGTCTGATTCTCATCCAGGGTATGCTCGATGGTGTCGTAGGCCACACCCTGGTAGCTGATGGAGCGGGCCACATAGGAACCCATGGCCTTCATGTCCCGGACCACCAGCTCCATAGCGGACAGGCCGGAGGAGCCGATCTTGGAGATGAAGTCCTGGGCGTTGGCGAAGGCTGTCCCCTTGCCCCACAGGCCCAGCCGCTCGGCGTAGGCCAGGTTGTCCACCTCCGTGGCGGCGGTGGCGGAGACATAGACGATCCTCGCCTTGGGAAGCTTTCGCTGAAGCTCCACACCGGCCTTCGCCATCTCGGAGCCCTTGGCCTTGCCGAACTTGCCCTTCTTGCCGTAGAGGTTGCCCATGTTGTGGGCCTCGTCGAAGGCGATCACGCCGTCGAAGTCCTCACCAAGCCAGGAAACGATCTGATCCAGACGGGTCACATTGTTCTTGCCGGAGCGGAGCATGGGGTAGGTGGTGAACAGGATGCCGCTGTCGGCGGCGATGGAGGCCCCCAGCTTGGTCTTGCCGTGGTTCAGCACCTCGTCCTTGCTCCGGCCCGTGGTTCCCGTCCAGTCACGGGTGGCATCGTTGTACAGGTCGCCGTTCTTGGAAACCCACACGGCCTTGGTGCGGCCCTGCATGAAGTTGTCCAGGATGATACCGGCGATCTGGCGGCCCTTGCCCACGCCGGTGCCGTCACCGATGAAGAAGCCCTTGCGGCTGCCGTCGGGGAGCATCTGCTCGTGGGCCTGCCCTGCGTAGGTGACCGTCACCATCTGGGCATCCGACAGGTTGTTCTTCACAACCTCGGCGGGGAGTTTGGGGGTATAGGTGGCCCTGGGCATGGACACGGCGGACATGGCGGCGGACTCCACCAGAGTGGCGGGGTGCTTCCTGCCGCCGGGGATGGGCACATCGGGCAGCACGAAGGTGGCGTACACGCCGTCATCCTCCCGCTGCTCCGGCTCCTCATTCAGTCGTCGTGCGCGCTGGGGCTCAGGTCGAGCAAGCTCACCTGCGACAGCAGGCTCATGGTCTGCTCGATGATCCTGGCGCAGGTCCTGTCGTACATCCCCTCCGACTTTGCCCCGTCCAGAATCCTGGTGAGGTTTGCGAAGTCCGCCATCGTCGGCGTGATTTCGTACTCCAGAGCCTCCTTCATGACTGCGGTCACTGCGCTTTCCGGCACTCCGGGCAGGCTTTCCAGAATCACGGACACGGCCTCCCGGACTTCCGCTCTCGGATACTCCGTTTCGTCCATCAGACCGGGCCAGGCTGTCAGCTGCTGCGCCGCTTCCAGAACCAAGTCCTTCCACTGCTTTGCGGTCATTTCTGATCTCCTCCAATACTGCCGGAACCTCCGTCAGGTCGGTGTGGCTGCCGGTGATGGTCTGCCCAGGCTGGGGGCCTACCTTATCGATCACCACCAGCTGCACGCCCCAGGTGGTTCCGTATTTCTTGTAGTTGCTGCCGTCAATGGACAAGTTCGCCCGGATGGTGTACTCCTTCCGGACCTTGTCCCAATACTTGCGGTAGTCGGCATCGTTCATGCCCTTGCCCAGGATGGCAACCAGACGCCCCCCGTCAGAGAGCCTCTGGAGAGCCTGGTCGATGTGCCGCTCTGCGTTGCTGGTCTTGTTGTGCTTGGTGCGCCCTGCGGTGGAGGAGAAGGGCGGATTCATCAGCACCAGAGTGGGCTTGATGTTATCGGGCAGCACATTGTCCAGCTGCTCGGCGTTCTCGTTGAATACATGGTCAAAGCCCATACTCTTGAGAATACCCAGTCTGCGCTCGCTCAGCTCGTTCACTGCAACCTCGGCTCCCCAGCTCTTGGCGAAGGAGGCGATGCCGCCGATTCCGGCAGAGGGCTCCAGTACCATCTCACCGGGCTGCACATTCCCGGCCCAGGCCGCCAGATAGGCGATGTTGGGCGGGGTGGAGAACTGCTGGAAGTCCTGCTGCTCCTGGGTCCGCACCGTCTGGGTGGGCAGGGTCCGCAGAAGCACCTCCAGCTTCCGCACGGACTGCTGCGCCTTGAGGGCATCGCCGTTCATATCCTTTGCGAAGGTAAGCAGGTGCTTGTTCACAGCCAGCTCCAGGGCATCATAGGCATCCTTGCGGTTGTAAGCCCCCTCACCCTGGGTGCCGCCAAAAGCCCGGTCTGCCAGAGCGTAGAGGGCCATGGAGTCAATGACCCGATCCTTGCTCAGATACTCAGACAGAATGGCATTCGCCAGTTTCTCAGAAGGGGTATCGCCCTCCATCTCCTGCGCAGCAGGGGAAGACCCCTTGGTCTTGGGAGCGTCCTTGTCATAGGCCTCCAATTTCCTCAGAACCCGCACCATATCCTTGACGACATCCTCCCGCTTTTCCGAGAGGTTGGTGCGGTACACTCGCTCGCCTACCTCAACGGGGTTCTTGCTCTTGTATTCATGGAGCGTTCCCCGGTAGAAGAAAAGTCTGTCATCGTAATTGACCGGCTGGATGTTGGCCTCGTATGCACCGAGGTCAATCGGGCCGTAGTGCATATCATCGCTGAGCTGATACTCAGCCCAGCCGTAGGGGTCGGCATCAAAGTCAGGTTCCACAGGCCTCTGCTCCTGCTTGGGCGCAGCCTCCACGGGTTCCTCGGCCTTAAGAGTCTCCTCGGCCTTGTAGACCTCCCGCAGGAAATCGGCAACGGCTCCGGGATCAACCTCAACGTTGCCGTACCACGCCTTCTTCTTGGGTGCCCACTTGAACCCCAGTGCTTTCAAAGCATCCCGAATCGCCGCATCGGGCTTGCCGGAAAAGGTGACATACACCGTCCCGCCCTTGGTGCTTTCGATGGTAAAGCGGTCATCGGTGATGGTCTGAGGCTCCTGCTTGGGCGTTTCCGTCTTCTGGGCCTTGGGCTGCACCGCCTTTCCGAAGGACTTCATCTTTCCGGGCTTCTTGTCGGTGATATTCTTTTCATCCACCTTCATGCCCATCAGCACGCCCACCAGCTCGCCGGTAGTGGGATCAGCCGCCTGGAACGCCGAACCGCCGCCCAGCTTCTTGTAGGTAAGCGTGTTGCCGTCCAGATAGCGCAGCAGGTCGTAGTTGCAGAAGATCTTCCCGTCGGGAGTATCAAACTCAGCGACTCTCGTTTTCCCGTTGTTCCCGATCATGGGCTGCTCCGTCAGGGGCTTACCCTTGCCGCTAAAGGAGTCAAACTGCTCGGTGGTCATCAGCCGCTTCGTGTACCCGTCAAAACCGGGCCAATTGACAAGCCGCTCGTCGATCCGGAAGATGAGGAACCCGCTTCCTGCGTAAACGGCATCGCCGTCCTTGCCCTTGATGGTCAGAACCGACATGGGGTGCTTGCTGCCGAATTTGTTGTTGTACTTACGCAGGCCGTCGGGAATGGTCCTGCCAAGCTCTCCCCAATCAGGCTTGGGAGTTTCTTCGGCTGCGGCATCAGGGCCCTCGTCGGCCTCCTCCGCTTCCTCGGTGACAACCTCGGCGGCAGGAACCTCCTCGCCCATGACGGTAGCCTGATAAGCCTCCACAGCCTCCCCGGCCGCCCGGCTAAACAGCTGCACGATCTCCTCGGCGTACTCCAGCGCATCGCCCACCTGCCGCTTGAGGGCCACAGCTTCCCGGCTGTTGTTCCCGGTCAGCTTCTTCCAGTGGGCTTTCAGCTCGGAGACAAAGGCCTCCAGCCGCTCCTTGAGCTTGTCAAAGAGGGACTTGTGCTTCTGGGCCAGAGTCTGCACGAACTGACTTTCGGGCAGAATGTCCGTCAAAGCCTCCGCCACGACCTCCCGGCTGGCCTGGTCAAAGGTAAGGCCCTGCTCCTGCATGGCGATCTCCACCAGTGCCTCCGGGTCAGAGCCATTGCGCTCCATCTCGGCAAAGACGGCCTCTCTGAGGTCATTATACGCCGTGGGGTTCCACTTTTCAACAAAGTGGACAAATTCATGGGAGAAGGTGCGCATCATGGTGTATGCTCCCAGATCTGTGACATCCCAGCCGTTGGTTCCGGCTGTGATATCGATGTAGATGGTGTTCTCTCCGTGGGCGAAGCGGCCCGTCTCCTGCTCCTGCTTCCCCTTGTACAGCACCACATCCACGCCGGTGACTTCTGCATAAAAGCTCAGGAGCTTATATGCAGATTTCTGGGGGTCGTTGAAGGTCTTACTCAGATCCTGGATGGAAACCCCCTGGCCCTTGACCGCACCCCTGCGGCGCACCGTGCCGCCGGTGGCGGCTTTTGCGTTGGCCGTGGCCTTGCCCTGGGCGGCCAGTCTCGCCGCTCCCTGGCCCAGCAGATACGCCTGCTTGCGCTGATGCTCGGTGATGCCCTGGGTCCGCTGAGAGCTGACGGCCCGCTCCATGGGGATGCCGCTGTTGCCCAGCTCCCAGGCAGCCCGAACGCCCGCCTCAAAGGCATCCACATCCTGCCCGTCCTCATACAACTCCCGAACGGCCCCGGCCTGATTGCCGAAGCCCTCCGCCACCTCCTCCACCGTGCGGGTGGACTGTGCATTTTCTGCACTTTCCTCCACAGCGGGGGCAGAATCGGCAGTTTCCGCGGCGGGGTTCTCCACATTCTCCACAGCCGCTTCCACAGGCTTGGCTACAGGCTCGGCTGCGTTGGCGGTGTTATCCAACACAGCAGCTGCGTTATCCGCAGCCAACTGTTCGGAAATCCCGGACGGTTCAGCCCGGTCGATTCCTTCGGATTCCTCGAAGGGATCCTCTGCAGTGCCGTCCTTATTCCGGGACTCAGCGGCGGCCGCCTCCCGCTGCCAGGAGCGGTCAAACTGCATATCCTGCAGGACCTTCTTGCCCTCCGCGCTGCGCTCCAAAGCCCTGCGCTCCCGGCGGTTCAGCTCCTTCCCGGTGAGTGTCTTTGCGATCGCGGCGGTAACCGTGCTGTCCTCTGCGTCCGCCTGCTCCAGCCGCTCCCTGGCCTTCTCAGCAGCAAGGTTGTATCGCTGTTCGGTTTCATATTCGCTGTATGCCGCCTCCAGATCATTAATCTGCCCGCCGGTCAGCTTCTCAGCTCCCTGGTACTTCTGCGCCAGCTTATGGGGTTTCGCACCCTCGTCAGCCGCCAGCGCCTGCTCGATCAGTGCCGCATTGGATTCGGGGGTACTGGTGCGGCCGGTCTGCCGATTGGCAAGCGCCACAGGCAGACCCGTCTGCACCATCATGGAGGTGCTACCGGAGGCCATGCCGCCGACGAAATCGAAGATCGCATCATTGGCATAGTCCATCCATGCCTTCTTTTCTGCTTCTTCCTTGTCCATGCCCTGGTCCGTGTACTCCTGGACCCGGACGGCAAAGTTGCTCTTGTCGCCCATGATCCAGCGGTCTGCCATCTCGTTGGCAATGGAGGAGGCCAGTTCCTCACCGCCCTCAAGCAGACCCTGTTTTGCGGCATTGCCCAGCCACCCCTTGAGGGTATAGCGTATGGCATCGCCGCCCTTGAGCAAATTGTCCAGGGGCAGCTTCTCCGTCAGCACCTCCGCGCCGCCGGAGATCAGACCGTAGAGAATGGCCTGCTCATCGCTGCCGCCCCTGGCCTTGATCTCCTCCATGCCGGAGGATGCACCCTGGCCGAAGAAGGTGGCCAAGGTCGCACCGGAGCCGATGGTGTTGCCCAGAACCAGGCTCTGCAACGCACTGTTGGCCAGACTGTACGCATCTCCCCAGCCCCTGCCGCCGATGATGGGGATGCCCTCATCCAGCGTACCGTACTTTTCGTTCAAATCCTCCGCCACGGCGCCGGAAAGCGTGCGGGAGATCGCCCCGGGAGTCACGCTGCTCCGCTGGGAGATATGACCGTCGTCCAGATAGTCCAGCCCCTTGCCCAACGTATCCAAAAGTCCAAGCGGAGCGGTGGCGACACTCGCAGCAGTTGCCAGAACGGGGTGCTTTTCGGCGAAGTTCTTGTATGGGATCTCCCTCTCAGCCAATCTCTCGGCAGCGAGATAGTCGTTGACCTCCTGGGCGAACGTATACGCAGACTCGGGATCGGTGTGATAGCGGACACCGAACTCCTCCAGCCAATCCTCCTGCCACCGTTCATTGGGCTCCCGGTGGCCTGTGTCCATGTTGATACCCCGGTTTACATCCTGTACACGGGGGCGATTGTTCCGGGCATTCGCCCGGGCCTTATCCGCCCTAAATTTCTCCAGACCCGTCTTTGCGGTGCGGGCGCGAATGGCGTACTCCGTGTCAGCGCTGCCGTAGCGCTCCACAAGGGTCTGTCTGGCCGACTTCTTCTCCGGGAGTTTCACATTTGTTGCTGCGCTTACCGCCGCAGCCACTTTACTGCCAATGCCGCTGCCAGACACGCCGCTCTTGGGCTTCTGCTCTTTGGAATTACCGTACTTCTTCATCAATTCGTCTCTTGCAGACACAATATCCCTCCTTAGTTAAAGCGACTGTATGTGTCACGGGCACCTCCGCCGACGGGGGAGAGATACAGGCTTGATTCAGAGTCTTTCTTCTCCTGTCCGCCGTACTTTTTCATCAGCGTGTTGTACTGCCCCTTGGTAATGATCCCCCCTGACAGGGCATCACCGAGATATTCGGCAACCATGGAGTTTGGCGCTCCATTTGCTTTGAACATCTTGCACTCTGCCTCTACGCCGGCGTAATCCTTGGGCATACCCGCATCACCGGGCGCGTCATTCTTTTCCTGAGCCCCGAACAGGTTAGCAATCGCAGCGTTGACGGCGTCGCTTACCGCAGGAGCGGTCTGCCCGCCTCCATCGGAACTGCTGGACCGCCGGGAACTGCTCCCGCCACCCCCGCCAGACCCGCCGCTCGCGGCCTGCTGGCTCTGGTAGTACCCCAGCCACGCCTTGGCCTGGCTCTCGCTCATGCCCGCTGCGGCCAGCTCCTCGGCGGTGGGCTTGTAGCCGGTGGAGACGATCATCTCCAGCAGCCGGTCGTAGGCGTCCTGCCCCTGCTGATACTGCCATTCCTGCTCGTACCGCTGATCCGCCAGCGCATCCCGGCCCCGGTCATATTCCAGCTGCTCGGCGTACTGCTGCCGCTCCAGCTCGTCCATCCACCGGGAATAGTCCTGGCTGTCCTGATCCATCAGCAGGCCCAGCTGCTGCATGAGATAGGCGTTCTCCGCGTCGTAGTCGGCCCGTGCGGCCTCCTTCAGCTGGGGGATCATCTCATTCAGCCCCTGAAGATGTGCATTGTACACCTGCTGCCCGGCGGTCTGGGCGTAGGAATTGCCGTAGCCGCCGGTGAGCTGGGCCGCCTGACCCATGGTGTCCTCCATGGCAAGCTTGCCGTCGCGCATCCACTGGTCCCGCAGCTGGAGATACAGCGGATCGGTGTTGACATCGTAGGTAAAGGGCTGCTGCCCCTGAAGCTGCTGGATCAGACTGTCGATCTGGCTGCCGTACTGGCTCTGATAGCTCCCCAACTGCTGATTCAGCAGATTCTGGGCCGCCGCGACCGCATCCTGCCCCGTGGTCTGTGCGGGCGCAGGGGACTGCGTGGCGGGCGCAGGCTGGCCTCCGGTCTGCTGCTCCATGACCTTCGGTGCCGCCGCCTGGGTCTGTACCTGGGGCCGCTGGGCCGTGGTCTGTACCGCCTTGGGCGCGGGGGTGACCTGTTTCTGCACCGGGTTGGGGTTCTGCACCTGCCCCGGCTGCGTCAGTTCCCGCCCGCCCAACCGGCGGCGCTTGTCGTCGAGATACTTCATTCTTTCGCCTCCCTGTTCTTGATGTAGCGATACATGGCGTCCTTAAACTCCGGGTCGTTCAGCAGGGCCTCTTTGGTTTCCTGGGCGCTCGGAGCCTTACCGGGGATCTTCTTCTCGATCCTGTCCAACTCTTTCTCCAGCTTCGACACGAACCGATGGAGCCACCCGATGATGCCGCCCTCTCTGGGCAGCGGGTCAAAAATCTTCATCTGTGGTCACTTCCCATCTGGTAGGTTTTGACGATGCTGTAGATCTCGCAGTCTCCCTGTCCCTCAAAGCGCAGCTCCATGTGGTCGCAGCGGCGGATCCGGACAGGGAAGTCGTAGGCCCGGAGCCTTGCACTGGTGGCCGCCGCCACCCGCACCCAGCCCCCGGAGGAGTCATAGCGGATGTACAGGGCGAACCGGGACCCGGGATCCAGCCGCAGCCGGACATTGATCTGGGTGAGCCGCTTCCGGTCGGGATGCTCCGTGCCCAGTTTCCCGGTCTGAGCTGACCATTTCACGCCCAGTTGCCTCGCGCCGCCGGTGCCATTCAGGCTCTCCCGGCTGCCGTTTGGCAGGAGCATCCAGGCGTTGTCACCGCTGTCAGCCCAGTCGATGACCTGGGTGCCGTCCTCCCGGTGCCAGAGCTTGTACCTGGTATCCCAGGCGAACAGGTGATACACGCCGTCTTGATCCGCCATGGACAGGTAATACTTGTGCTTATAGCTGCCGCCGCAGCCGCTGTGGTACGGAACGCCCCCGAAGGCTCCGCCGATGTCCTGGGGCAGCCCACCGGAGTAGGCGTGGACAGAGGTGGGGGACTTGTAGTACACGGTGCCATCCACAATGGCGACACTGCCGCCGCTGCCCGCCTGAACGCCGGGGCAGGCGGTGTACTCCACCCGGAAGCTACTGGGGCCGTCTCCGTATACGGCGTGGAAGCCCTGCTCCTTGAAGAACAGCACACAGCCGCCGTATCCCCAGCTGATCGCCCCGGTGAAGGGGCCATCGGTGCCCACGTGGGCGAAATAGCTGTCGGTATCGATGCCCTGATAGACACTCCAGTTGCGGAAATCCCCCAGCTTGGAGGCGTAGAGGATGTTGACAAATTCGCCGCCATCGTCCAGGCCGTACCGGCAGCCCCACAGCCGGTTCCCATGCTCCACAATGTAGTCCATGATGGGCATTTCCCGGCTGACGGTGATGATTCCCGCCAGCACCACCTTGGCGTCCACAATGCCGGTGACCACGATCCAGTCCTTGTCCCGCTCCAGGATCGTATTGGCCCCGTCCAGAGCGCCCAGCTGCTCCAGCTGCCGTTCGGTCAGCAGTTCATTGGTTTCAAAGTCCCTGGCATTTACCTCGGAAGCAAAGCCGGAGAGGGTGATGCCATCCCCGGCGGCGAAGTGTTCCCCGATCCCGGAGGCCAGGATTCGAACCGTGGTGCTGGTGACAGATGTCCAACACTTGGCGGCCTCGCTCCACTGGTGCAGGGTGTTGGGATACTCGGAGGTGTTGACCCACACGCTCTTGTCCAGGGGCTCCTCCGGCTCCGTATCGGAGACATACTCGGCGGTGTACTCCTCGCCGTTGGGTCTGCACAGGTATACCCGCACCTCCGTGCCGGTGCGGAAGGTGAAGTCGATATCTCCCTGGTCGGCGTGATCGGCGGTGTTGATGTACTTGCGGTCGGGGAAGATCAGCACATAGGCGCCCATAGAAACCAGCTGTTTCGGCTCGTCGCTGAGTCCCATGTCAATCCGGGTGTCCCCGTGGTAGAAGGCTGTACCGCAGGTGAAGCACAGCTCGTCCTTCATGATGATGCCGGTGGTATCTCCCATGATGTTCAGGGCCGTGGCCCGCCCGGTCCTGGGGGACAGCATAGGGAACTTATCGGAGCTTAAGTTCTGCATCTCGGTGAAGCTGCCCTCGGCAGCACCCAGCCGCTTGTCGTAGCCCAGAAACTTGTCCATGATCTCCCGGTACTGGGGCCGGGAAGGGAGTTTGATGTAATCCATGGCGCACCTCCTCAGAAACGGAAGCGGTTTCCGCCCGCCCGGGGATGCCCGGCGGCGTAGGCGTCTGCAAAGAGCTTCTCGTCCTGCCCCACCAGAGCCATCTCGTCGGAGTACAGATCATTCTCTCCGTGGTAAAGGGCGATCTGTGCCCTCAGATAGTGGATGTAAATGCCATCCCAGGGATGCTCCACCAGAAGCGGCGTATCGCCGGGGGCGTCCTCGCCGTAGGGCCGCCAGGAAGTGGGCGCCCCCTCCCGGCCCTTCATGTACCGCTCATAGAGCTGCCCATCAAAGCGGGAAAGCCACTTGACCTTCTCCCCGCGGTCCAGGGCATTGGGCTCCAGAGCATCCACCTCCTGGATGACGGCATCAATGGTCGTAATTGCCATATCGTATCCCTCCTTACTCAAAAAAGGCGGAGACTGCCTGCCTCCGCCTTTTGCGCTTGTGTGATTAGATGTTGCCGGTGCCGATCAGCGCAGCGGCGCGGGTGTTGATGTCCTTCTCCCGCTGGATGCGCTTCTGCTTGTTGGTCCGGGCCTTCCGGGCGGCCCGCCGGCTCCGCTCATACTCCTCCCGGACATAGCGGGGGACCTTGTGGTACTCGCCGTTCTTGGGGATGACCCAGTTGTCGCCGTTGACATAGATGACGATGTTGGCATCCTCGGTGTCACTCTTGGGAGGCTCGGCGTACAGCTCCACCAGCTCATAGGGACCGAGCTTGGGGGGAGCTGCGGAGGCCTCGGGAACGACAGCGGCAGGGGCCTCGATGACCTCCTCGGTCACGGGAGCCTCAGCCTCTGCGGCGGTAGATTTCTTACCCATGGGGATTCCTCCTTAGTAGTTGGTCTGGGCAGTCTTGGAGAAGGAGCTGGTGGACATGATGCGCATCAGCCGCTCGGTGTACTTGATGATGTAGCCGGACTCGAACTTGTAGCCGATGGTGGACCACTGCTCCAGAGGGCCGCCGATCTCCTTGCGGTCCTTGACGATCATCCGGGCGTTGCCCTCGCCGGGATCGATGGTGGCGTATGCGTCCTTGCCGAAGGCGAAGGAGGCATAGGTAGCGGAACCGGCCTTGTTGACGTACTCGCCCTTGAGGATGTGGGCGTGGGTGGAGTCGAAGATGACGAAGCCGTGCATCTCGCCCACCTGACCGTCGAAGATCTCCTCGGGCTTGGAATACTTGTGGGCCTCCACCCAGTCGGGATGCTTCCGCAGGTCGTGGATGACATGGGGATGGGCGATCAGACCGTAGCGGCCGGTGTTGCCGCCGTCGGAGCCGGTCAGGAAGGGGACCTTGTTGGTCCGCAGGATGGTGTAGGCCCGTGCCAGGGTGGCGGGGGCCAGAAGGGCCATGGCGGTGTCGGAACACTCCAGCTCCGCACAGGAGGTGGGAGTTGCGCCGGTGACATCGCTGGTGATCTTGCCGTTCTGAATGACCAGGTTGTCGCAGTACAGGACATTGGGGTTGGTCAGGAGGCTGTCACGCAGCAGGAACTCCTGGGTTTCCGCCATGGAAGCGCCCATCTCCTCGGTTGCGCCCAGGATCACATTGTCCACATGGCGCAGATCCAGGATGTCGGACACAGCGGTGAAGGTGCCCCACTGGTTGATATCGGCGAAGATGGAGGTCTGGCCGAAGGCCTGGGCATCGGGGATCACGCCCTCCTGCAGCTGCTCGGCATGGTCAAAAGTGTTCCACTTGCGGAACTCGATCTTCTTGCCGTGGTTGGCGGGCAGGGGAACATGGCTGGCAAACCGGGTGAAGACCATCTGCTCTCTGGCGTTCTCCAGCAGAGTGGTATCGTAGAAGGTCTTCATGCCGGGAGACATGGCGTTGGTGGTGGTCGCATCACCGGTGTAGGCGTTGACGGTGCCGGTGGTGGTGTTGACGCTGGTGCCGGACTCCGCAAACAGCTGGAGGTCCAGGCGCAGCTTATCATCGGGGATCATAAACATTGCTTTCTCCTTTCGCTGGGAGAAAGGCATTTTAGAGGGGGATCTTCTCTCCTCTGCGGGCCGCCTGTGCGATCTGGCGGGCTCTTTCGGGGGTCATGGGCTGCTGCCCTGCCGCTGTGCGGATGCCGCTGCCCAGCTCGCCGGGGCGCATACCGCCCGCCTGGATGGTCTGGGCCATCTGGAGCCGGGTCTGCTCTGCCGCTGCGGCCTCCCGCTGCTGCTGA
Organism: Oscillospiraceae bacterium; assembly: GCA_017409645.1. Classification (GTDB taxonomy): domain Bacteria; phylum Bacillota; class Clostridia; order Oscillospirales; family Oscillospiraceae; genus Faecousia. The sequence goes on from JAFQSI010000099.1 coordinate 19,330, forward strand.
AGCTCTCTGCGGTGGACATGTTCATACACACCCTCCAGTCCGCCCATGGCCTCGAACACGCCGGGGGTGGTGAGCCGCCCAAAGGCGGGGTTCGCCATCTCGGTTTTCAGGTCGAAGCCGGGGTACTTCTGAGCCAGGGCCTTGCCCTGTTCCACCAGCGTGCGGTAGTGCTGCTGCATGGAGCTTTCGAGCTGGGACTGCTTGGCGGCGGCCTCCTGGCGTTCGGTGTGGACCATCTGCCGGGCCGTCGCCACATCGACACCCATCTCCAGGGCCTTTGCCTCGAACATGGTGTCGTCGCCCTCGATTCTCCGGGCCAGCTCTGCGTAGTCCGGGTTATCGCTGTCGAGGCCGTAGTACCGGATCAGTGTCTCCAGACCGGGCGCAAGGGCAGCCATGGCGGCCTGTGCCGCACCGCCGTCCTTCTTGGCCTTCTTGACCGTGTCCTGCATCCTGGCGTTCATTTCGGGGACAGACATGATCTGTTCCCAGGTGGTCCCTTCGGGGAGCTTCCACTCGCTGCCTTTCTCGGTGTTATTGCCTTCTGCGGCAGCGGCGTCCTGCTCGCCGGAATTGCTTCCGTCAGCCTTGGCGGTGGGTTTGGCGGCAATCGCCTTCCCGACGGCCTCGGCCCGCCCTCTGGTGATCTTGGCTGCGGGGGCTCCATTCTCCAGCAGCCATTTCCGCCCGGCGTCGGCGGGAGTAACGCCCGTTTCGGCGGGACTGCCCTCTGCGCCTGCTGCGCCGCCGTCACCGGCACCCTCGGCGAAGAGCTGGAGATCCAGCCTGATTTTCTCATCCATGGAGATTCCTCCTGTAATGACTTGTGTTTCCTCCGGCCCATGGGCGGCATCGCACCGCCCACAGGTCTGGTATGGAGGTATTCTATGGCTCATCTGCAAGAGCTGGCCTCAGTGTATCACGCATAAGTCGCGGCTCTCTATCCCGCGACTTATCAGCCGTAGCGGCTGTACTGGATGTACTCCGGGTAGCTCTGGGCCAGCAGCTTAAAGCCGCTGCAAATGGCATCCATCACCAGCTGCAGCACGGCCTTGTACCGGGTCCTGGGGCGGCAGGAGATGGTGGCGCAGCCCTTGAACATATGGACACCCGGCTCGTCCGCCTGCTTTGCCTCGGCCCAGTTGGCAACATTGGCGGCCAGGGTGTGGGCCAGAGTGGAGCAACCGGCGCACACCAGATCATGGCCCTCCTCGCCGCTCTTGGCGTGGCCCTCGATCTGTACCCGGAAATACTGTCTGTGGTAGCTAACGGTAATCATGACTTTTAACCTCCTTGGGGCTGTGTGACCGCCTGGGCCCGTTCTCTGGCCTTGGCGGTGGTCCTGGGTTCTCCCGCTTGCAGGGCAGGAGCCGCCCCGCCGGGGATGGGTGCCGCCTGTCCGCCCAGGGTGGCGGTGATGTCCTGGGCGATGACCTGCTGCATTTCAGGCGGTGCAAGGCTCAGTGCCAGCTGTGCATACTGCACCAGCTTCTGATGCATCCTGGCGTTCTTCTGGATCTTCCCCAGGAGCGTGTCCTTGCCCTGAAAATCCATCATCTCCAGGCACATGATGGCCTGTTCGGCCCTGGTGGGATCGAAAAAGCCCTTGTCGTAGAACTGAAGGGCCAGCTCGTTCTGGGCCATGCGGGCGTAGGGGGTGGCCTTCTGGGCGGACACAATAACATCGAATTCAGGCCGCCGCAGACCGCCGTCCGTGCCGCCGGGGCCCATCATCTGCCGGGGCTTGAGCTGCCGGTTGTCGAAGCTGATGAACTGGGGTGCGCCCGCCTCGCCGGTGATGCGGAAGGTCCGGGGCAGATCGTAGAACTGCCGCATCAGCTCAATGCACTTGCGGCAGACTCTGGAAAACACCTCGTAGGACACGGCATTTTCGTCCCGGCTGACCTTGCCGCTGGCCTCCTGGAGGGCGGCAATGGCAGAGGCCGCCGTGACCCCGGAGCCGGAGTTGCCGGTGGAGCTTTCCGTGTTGCCGGTGGTTTCCCGCAGCTCCTGAATGGCGGCGTCCCGCAGGGCGATGTGATTTCCTTCAAGAGGCTTGTAGGGGACCTCCCGCAGCCCCGTCTCGCTGATGTCGCCGTCCACCTCGATGACGGCCTTGTTGAGGTCCAGGAAGGACTCCGTGCTGATCCCGCCGCCGCTGCGCTTGAGATAGCGGGGGATGGCACCGACCATGGCATTTTTGATCATGGCGGTGTCCAGCAGATCGACTTTGGTCTGGGCGTTGCGCCCGATGTCGATGTAGCCCATGCCCCAGACAGACCCCTCCTTGGGGAACAGGATATCGAAATCGTAAGGGTACAGGCCGTGATCGTACCAGCCCCGGACTGCGTGGTCGGGATCGTCCTCGCTGGCGTAGAGGACGGTGTCGCCGGTGTACACCAGATAGTGCAGGATGTTCCGGCTCACGCCGGGTACGCCGGTGGGCACAGCCACCTTGTAGTAGCACTCCACCACCGTCACCATGCCTCTGAGGTCCTCCGTCTCCTTGTCCTGACGGAAGGAGGCGATCTGCATGGGGGCGGTCTGCTCCAGCTCCACCTTGGGATACCGGGCAGCCAGGGCTGTCCGATCCACATACTCGGCGTGGAACACATAGGGGCTGTCCTGAATGTCGCCCACGGTGGGCTTCCAGGCCAGATTGAGGACATTGGCGCTCTGCACACTGATATCGCCCAGTCCATTGTGCTTGCTGGGGTCCCAGGTGGTTTTCACGACACCGCCGCCGTGGCGGAGCTTGCGCCACTTCCAGCCGCTCCAGACCTCCCGGATGCCGTTAAGCTCCAGGACACAGGGCAGGACCTTGCTCAGTGCCGTGGCGGTCTGCTGGTCGCTCTCCTCCCTGGGCAGGATCACCGGCTCCGGCATGGCATCCATGGCATCGGCGTGCTTGCTGATACACACATTGACCAGCCAGGTCGACCGACTGACAAAACCGCCGTCCTTGCCGATCTCCACGGTCCCGTCGCTGCGTTCGCACTCGTCGTTGTGCTGCCGCCACCACTCCTCGCACTGCTTGATATGCTCGTAGAGGGGCTCAAGGCCGCTCCTGTACCGGCTGTAGATGTCCTGGATCTCCATGAGCCGTGCCCGGTCGATCTTCCTCCCGGCCACCGCCGGAGGCCCGGCGGACTTTGCGCTGCCTTGGGGAACCACCTGCTGCTCCAATTCCATAGCTGTTTACCTCCTATCCTTAAACTGATCCAGCGGATCAACAAAAATCTTCTTGGTTTCCACCTTTGCGACGGGCTTGACCGGCCTGGACATACACATATACCGCACCTCGTCGGCCACATGGTCCTCCAGCTTGGTGTCCAGATCCTCCGGGTTGGTTTCCGAGTACATCATCAGCGGCATGGTGCGGATAAACGCCTTGCAGTTGCTGAAAACATACATCCGGCTGCGGCCCCACTTGTCGAACTGGAGCCGATAATGGACCTGCATCCAGCCGGGGATCCGGGCATTGTCGCCGGGGGAGAAGTAAATGCCGTACCGGGCCGCCGTCTCCGCCACACTCTCGCCTCTGGAGCTGTCCCAGATGGCGGGGTCCGCCACAGAGTCCACGATCTTCCTTCCCTTGAGCCATGGGTGGGTGTTCTCAATCTCCCTGGCCTTGCGGAACTGCTCGTCGGTAGTCCACTTGACACCCTCGTTGGGGGTATCGGTGCAGCCGTACAGCTCCAAAATGCGGTACAGCACCCCGTCATAGTCCACGGCCCACCACGCCATCGAGAAGGGCTTGCCGTAGCCGAAGTCATAGCTGCGCATGATATTCCACCCCAGCTTGTCCGGGGCATTGAGATCAAACGGCTCGATGACATGGGTATACCGATGCTCCCGCAAAGCCTGTTCCGGCGTGATCCCCGCCTCGGCGCAGAGTCTCCCATCAGGCCGTGCCCGGAAATCCTCAAAAAACTGCCCCTCGAAGATATCCCAGCAGCCCTCCAGCCACGCCTTGCGCAGCTTGGGGGGCAGATTCTCCAGAAACGCCACATACTCCGGCTGAGTCTTCATCAGGTAGCTGTTGTCCGTCACAAGAGCCTGGATGAACACATAGTCCTCCGGCTTCTCGGAGTTTTGGAACTCCCGATCCACAAAGAGCCGTTTGAGGTACCCGTGGCTGGGACCGCCGGGGTTGAAGGTGTAGTAGATGCGCTTTGGGAAATTGTTGACGCCACGGCAGCACACCACGATGGCCTCGATCCACGCCTGGAGCAGGTTGGTTGCCTCCTCCAGGAAGATCACATCGTACTCACAGCCCTGGAAATGCATCAAATGTCCGTCGTTGTCGCAGTAGTCGCACTTGATGGTGGAGCCGTTGACCCAGAAAAAGGTGCGCTCCTGCTGGTTGTAGCGGGCAATACTCACCGGGATATCCCGCTTGAGGACATTGATGTGGTTGGCCCGCAGCTCCGGCATGGTCCGGCGCACGATCAGCACCTTAATGCCCGGATACCGCAGACACAGCCGCTTGGCCTTGTCCCGAACGATATGACTCTTGCCGCCGCCTCTAGCTCCGCCGTAGCCCACATGACGGGCCTTGGCGGACAGGAACATGGCCTGTTTTTCCGTGGGCTCCGACAGCACCAGCCGCCTCCTGGCCCGATTCCTTGCGCCTTTACTCATTCCACTCCTCCGGACCGGCATCAAATGTGACGGTGATCTCCTCCGGCCCGCCGCCCTCCTGGGCCGCAGCCTTGGCCCTCAACGCCGCAATCCTGGCCTCCTTCTCCTGCCGGTCCAGCTCCGTCTCCAGCCCCAGCACTCCGGCAATATCCTTGAGGGCGGTCGCCAGATGCCGCACAGCCACAACATTGACGGCTCCGGGCTTGTCAGAGATCTCCTCCCACTCCTCGGTGGACTTCTCGTCCCCTTTTTCGACGGTGTGCTTGTGGGCCGTCACGGGCCTGTCTACCTGCTCAATGCCGATCATGGCCTTCTCCAGCAGCTTCGTTGCTGCCTGGGTCACAAGTGCGGCGTACTGCCCTGCCTGCTCCTGGGCGATCAGCTCACAGGCCTTTGCCACAGTTGCGCCACGATGTTCCTTCTTCCGGGCCACCCAGTTTTCAGCCTTACACCGATCCTGGAGCGTTCTGAGGGGGACTCCGTGCTTCTTCGCCAGATCCCGCTGGCCGATGTCGCCGGTGATGTACTCGGTGCTGATCTTTTTCCAGTTGGGCTTCCTCGCCACATCGCCCCCTCCCTCCTCGCAGTCGTTTCTCCAATCCTACCAATTCCGGGCGGTGTATCTCTATCCCGCCGCAAAAAAGCCCCCGAGCCGAAGCTCAGGGGCTTTAACGCTGAATGCAGAATGCTGAGTGCAGAATTATTTGCACTTATCGAGGAATCGCTCCAGTGCGGCGCAGATCAGAACGCCGCCGACGGCGATCCAGGCGGGACTTAACACCCACCACCAGCTCCAATCGATCACGCCGCAGAGCTTCAGCACCACGAACGCCACGAGGAGCAGATCTCCCAGGCCGACCCCGGAGCTTCCATTCTCCACAGTAGCCTCCTTAACCGGCGGTGAAGGCAACGGGGATGCAGCGGTTCTCGAACTTCTTGTAGGCATCCAGGTACAGCTCACCCATGCTGCCGTTGTAGGTCAGCTCGTAGTACATCCCGTCGGGCAGGGTGGTGGCAGCCAGAGCCTTGCTGTTCTGCAGGACCTTGCACATCCACACGATGTAGACATCATCCTCGGTGATCTGCTTGCCGTCGGCCTTGTCCAGATGCTCGTTGACATAGTCAACCACGGTCTTGCGCACCAGCGCAGTGAAATTCTTCTCGTTCATATTGTCCTCCTTGTCTCAGCATGAGATTGTTTTTCCGTAGAAGTGGATGTAATCGATCTTCCCGCATACACGGCACTGGCAGCGCTTCACAGTTACCTTCCTTCCGGAGTGATACTCACGGTATCGGTATTCGACCCGGAGCGGCCTCCATGTGTGCCTGTGAAACAGCTTTCTGAGCAGTTTCATAAACTTACTCCACGATATACCAGTCATCCGCCAGCATATCCGCCTGGGAAGCCAGCCAACCCACCTGACGGCCACGGGTGCCCACGAACACCAGGGCGGTGCTGCCGATGTCCTGATGGATCGCATAGTCGCTGGTGCCATCAGTGGTGCTGTAGCCGAAGTTGTGTCCCAGCTCCACATACTGCCCCTCGCCATTCCACCCGGCACGGGAGATCTTCTTGCCCATCTTGGCGGCCTCAATCGCCAGGCCGAAGTTCATGCCGTCGGTGCGCCGGTAGGCGGCCTCGAACACATCCCTGGGACTCCAGCTCTCATGGCCACCCTCGTAGACGACCTTGTAGCCCTCCTCTGCCTCCCAGGTAAGGCCGTGGTCGGCGGCATACTTCTCGCTGGAAGCAAGCTCCTCCGCAGGCTTATAGAAGATCGTCTTGCCGGGGGTCTTGCCGCCGACGACAGTCACCCGGTAGTAGGGCTCCGCCTGCACGATCTTGGTTCCGATAAACTTTTCCATGATGTTTTCCTCCTAAAATTTATTCCGCACGGGGCCAGATCTCCGGCCCACATTGCTCTCTCCAGTGTGTGATTTTTAAGCCGTCCCTGGTGGTGCGCCAGCAGTTGTGGACATGATCGTAGTGCGCCCGGTACTCGCCCCGGTTCGTCCAGATCAGCACATGACGGCTGTGATTGGGCAGCAGCTCAGAGCATTTGTGCCACCCGTATTTCTGCCGGAGCCGGGAGAGCTGTTCGGCAGCACTCGCCATCTCAGTCCACCCCTTTCTTCCAGTACCGGGCCTTCCGCCGCTGGACACTGGACGTGCTGATCCCCAGCTCCTCGGCGATCATCCAGTCCGTGCGCCCCGCTTCCCAGAGCCTGCGGCCCTCGGCCACATCCCAGCTGGGCGCCACGGGCTTTCGGGGCTTGTCGCTGATCCGGGATCGCCTCCGTGCCGGGTCCTTGATCCGCATGGGCGTTGGGGGCCGGAAATGCCCCTTGCGATACCGCTTGCAGCCAGGACCGGGGTCGCAGCCCCGGCTCTGGTTCGCCAGCAGGATGTATCCGCAATGCTCTACGCCGTGGTCGGTCATGGCGTAGGCACATCCGGGGGGGCAATGAGCGGGAACAAACTCACCCATGCCGCTCGCCCCCGTTCCAGTTCACCTGGACCCGATGCCGGACCCGGTGCAGCCTGCCCCGGCGCTTGCAGACCTTACAGGCCACGCACCAGAAGCCGGTATCAAACTCGATGTACTCGGACTCGCCGCCGCAGCCGCACCGGCAGAGCCGGTATTGACTGTCAGGATCCGGCGTGATCCGCCGCTTGATTGCCATAGCTATTCCTCCTCGTCGTATTTTCCCATGAGCGCCCGGTACAGCTCGCAGCAGATATAGCTGCCGCAGCAGTACCGGGTCATGTGATCCTCCCGCTTGCGGCGGGAGCGGAAGCGGAGCTTGGTATCCGCTTCCGGCACAAGCCCCTCGCAGGTCACCACCCGTTTGCCGTCATCGTGCTGGTAAAACGGACAGCCCACATGGACCTGCAGGTACGACCCGCTGCTCATGACCCAGCCCTCCCGGCCCAAAGGAGATCCGGCCCGGAGGTCAAAACGCCGTCCTCCTTCGCCCATTTCAGGATCTCCCGATAGTGGTCCACGTTGGCGTGCTTGCGCTGCACCCAGGATACCAGCCGCTTGGCATAGGCGTTGAAGCCGTCCACGCCAAGGCGGGACAGCAGATCGTCCATCTGCCGGTCAGACAGCAGGAGTACTCCCTGCCCGATCTCCCCGCCAATGAGCCTTAAAACATCTCTATCTCCGTCGCCGCCGTCGCCGTCGTCCTCTGGTACAGTGTTAACGACTACTACTGACTGAGATATAGGTAAGGTATTGGTTATGGTACTGCTACTGGTAGTCCCGTTACTGTGACGGTCTGTAACGTTACCCGTAACGTTATGCGTAACGTTACGGGGTTCGTCATCTTCAGGAACAGGTGACGGTCGTTCCGCCGCCACCCGCTCCGCCCGCTTGCGGTCCCGGTAGGCTTTCTGCCGGTCGGCTGCCTTGCGGCGGGACCGGGTCATGGCGTCCTGGAGCATACATTGGTGGCCGTCCCAGTCGTGGAGGGCAAGACCGCCGTCCTCGTCCCGATCCAGGAACCCGGCAGCTACCAGAGCCTCCAGCAGACCCTTCGCCGACTTGCGCCAACCGGCGGCATCGGCAAGGTCCTGGGCCGACACCCCCGTCAGCTCCCCGGAGGGAGCATGGACCGCCGCCCAGCTCCAGATGCAGACGATCAGCCCCACGGCCTCATAGCGGTTCTTGAGCTTCAGGCCGTCCCGGAGCTTACCGATCTTGATGTGTCCAGGCAGATCCGCAAATACCTGGAACCAAGGCTGCTGCACACATACCCCCCCCAATCCGTTAGACTTCCTGCACCCTGATGCCATGCAGCCACAGCATCAGCTTGCGCTTGATGATGTAGTCCTTCGTGCGGACACCCTTGGCGTCCTCTACGACGGTCTGACCGTCCTTGACATAGACGAAATCCGCCACATAGTCCACGGCCTTCTCCAAAACGCGACCCCGCCTGCGGCCCCCTCTGGGGCCTGTGCCGTCCGGCTCCCGCTGCTCCGGCACCAGCCGGAAGGACACCTGACACCGCAGATCGGAGATCACACCGGCCTTCTGGAGCAGCCGCAGCTCACAGTACCGATCCCGTTCGTGTTTGCTGTCAAAGGTCATGCCGTCAAAGCTGCACTTCTGGTTGCGGTACTTACGCATGGGCGCACCTCCTGTTCCACGCAGCAACAGCCGCCTTCTCCGTGATCTCGTCCGCCGCCTGCGCCTTGCAGTTCGGACACCAGACTCGATACAGACCCCAGTTTGTCAGCCGTACATGAGCATTGCCGCAAAACGGGCGGGGCTTCAAATTATTCGCCATACCGCCCCTCCAAACACCGCTCACACCCGCACTCGGTCGGGCTGTCGTGGGTGGCCGTGCATCCGGCACAGCCGTCGTTATGCTGTTCCATATGTACCTCCATTAAAAATCCAGCTGGTCCATGTCGGTGTCCCCAAAGGGGCATCCCGGATCATAGCCGCACAGCTCCGCAAACTCGTTCTCCGGCACCTGCACAGGCACCGGGTACTGCCCGGAAACGATGGCGGCATAATTGGGGTTGGTGTACGCAGGAGCCACCCCAGGAGCCGCAGGACGGCTCTCAGACCGGCTCTTGCTCTCACCGAAGTAGATATTGTCGGCGTTGACCTCTGCACTCCTGCGCTTGTTCCCGTCCTTGTCGGTCCAGCCCCGGATCTGGAGCCGACCGGACACCACGATCATGCTGCCCTTACTGAAATACTTGGCGACAAATTCGCCCCGCTGGGCCCAGGCCACGCAGTCGATGAAGTCCGTCTCCTTCTCCTGCCCCTGGGCGGCATAGTCCCGTTCAACTGCCACGGTGAAGCTGGCCACGGCGGTCCCACTCCCGGTCCGCCGCAGCTCCGGGTCCCGTGTCAGCCGACCCATGATTACAATGTGATTGAGCATTGTTCCTCCTCCGGCTCGAAGTTGCACCAAAGCACCTCCGTGCGCCGTTCCTTGTTCTGGTTGTAACTCTTGAATTCTTTGCGGTGCCACCCCTGAAGGGCATCATCGTAAAGGTCGCTTGCGCAACCGCTGAGAATCACGGAAGCCTTGCTCCGCAGAAGCTCCTGCAGCAGCTCCTCATGGTCCTGACGAGTCATTTCGTGGTTATACTGCTTGCCGCCTCTGGTTTCCATCAGATAGGGAGGATCACAGTAGATGGCGGCCTTGGGGTCGTTGCACTTGCGAATGAGATCCAGAGCAGGCCGGTTCTCGATACAAGCATCCTTCAGCCGCCGTGCGGCATCACGAATGGCATCGGGAACGCTGTTCCACTCCCGGACTGCATAGTTCCCTTCCCGTCCGCAGAGATCGATCTTGAAGCCGGTCTTCTTGTGGAGCTTGTAACCCCACCCCATCTTGGAACGGATCGCAAAGAACACAGCCTTCTCCATGTGGTCGACTTCCATTCCCCTGGCAACCCATGCCTCGTCATAGACTTCCCGGCTGTACGGGGTCAGTTCAATCCGCCGGGCCAGCTCGTCGGGAGCCTCACGCACCATGCGGAAGAAATTGACTGTATCCCCATCCCGGTCATTGATGATCTCGATGGGGCTGGGGGCCTTGGTGAAGAACACCGCACCGCTTCCGAAGTACGGTTCCAGATATGTACGATGAGGCGGCAGCATGGCGGCAATCTCCTCCGCCATGCCCCACTTACTCCCTGGATAGTTTAGGATCATTTATGTATCTCCTTCTGCCACAATGTTTCCCCGTTCGTTTTCGACGATGGATTTAATTGCTGAATACTTTGATTTGTCCGACTTGTACCACAGCCAGACAGTTGACCATCCGTAATCACCGACAGGTTGCCGCAAAGCGGAGCAGATGTAATAAACTCCCTTGTCAGCGTCTACCAACAAATCCACCTTTTCGGGGCCAAAGAAAGAATTTCCCGTATAAAGTGCCGTACCAACGAAGTCGTAGTCTATCGGTGCATACTGTTCCTCGTCGTTCGAAGGCTCTCCTATCTGCTCAAACCACTCTTCCGGGAGTATTCTATAAATATCGATCAATTATGCGCCTCCAGAGGGACGGCACACAGGCCGTCCCCTACGGTTATTCTCTAACAATCCGCTTGGCCCGGACACTGGCGCGGCCATCCTTGGTCGTTGCCACATTGGAAATGCACCAGATGTCAAACCGGGCGATCTCGTGCATCAGAAGCAGGATGCCGGGTGTGCCGTTGCGGAAGCCCCAGTTGGCGGCGTTCCGGCTGACACCCGTGGACATGAGCTTCTTGCGGAATCTCTTGGCTCGCTTCGTCATGCTCTTTCCTCCCCTCTGACGATCCCGAAGGGCAGCTTCAGAACCATGTCCATCAGCTTTTCGGCCTCGTCCTCCTCCAGGCCCACGATATCCCGCTCGCCGTTCCGGTAGCCCAGCTTCATCAGAATGATGTTGTCGGCAATGGGATGACCGTGGATGTGGGTCTGGTAGAAGTAGGAGCCGACCAGATTCTTGGGCAGACCGTGCAGCAGCCCCTCCTCATTGACCAGCATCATGTAGGGCCGCACAAGGCCCCTTGGATACACCGTCTCGATCCACCCGCCCAGGGTGCTTTCGCAGCTGCGGTGCAGGGGATAGCCGAACTCCTTGACATAGGCCCGGCCGTCCGTGGTCACCACCACGCCTCTTGCGGTATCAGCCATTGTTGCCGCCCTCCTCATAGACCTTCAGCTCTGCATAGAGCTGGCGAACGAGATGCCGCAGCGTGTCTTTCTTCACACCGTTGATGGTGGGGCCGTTCAGGATCAGCTCCAGAACACCGTCTCCAAGGTCCTGGATCTTGACCTCGCCATCCATGTACCTGGAAGCGGTCTGGTCAACATCAACGCTGGGGCGGGTCAGTCTCTCAGCCATTGCCGTCACCTCCGCCAGTCAGCTCCCCGATGCGCTCCAGCATCTTCCGATACAGGTGCATGGGCATCCCGTCGGTGGATTCGCAGCCCACCTCACTGAGCAGGGTGCGCAGCACCTCATGGCTGTCCTGCCCGAAGTGGTTCTTCAGAGTCCGCAGCATGGCCTGCCGCTGCTCCTGGGTGATGGGCTTCAGGTCCTCCATAGTCAGGCCCTTGGCCTCCACGGTAACGGTTCCGGGGTCAATGGGAGCGGCGGAGCCGTCCAGATCCATCTCCAGAACCTCGTCCTGGCTGTAGATGCCCATGATCATTTCGGGGCAGTTGACACGGCCAAAGAAGCTGGCGGCCCGGTACTGGATCATCACGCCGGGCATACTCTGCCACTTGCTGCCGTTCTTGCCGACCCAGCCCTCGGCCTTTGCCATCTTCATGGTGATCTTGGGGCCGGTGACCTTGTTGCCCGCATGATCGATGGCCCAGGCGAAACAGCTCAGACCGTCGTCGGCGGCATCATAGCCCATTTCATACTGAAGCACGGTCTTGTACTTGCGGGAGTTGTTGATCATGGCGATGATCCACTGTGCGCTCCATGCGGGGCGGCCCTGGATCACATGGAGATGCTGCATGACCATCATGGGGCTGGTGTTCAGCCGGACGGACATCTCCACGGCAATCATGCAGTTGCTGGGGTTGCCCTGGTATTCCCGGGGGATGATGGTGCTTTTGGACAGGGTGTCCGCCATCTGCATGGCGGCGGCGAAGGTCTGGGGATCAGAGAAAATAGTCATCATGCCGCCCTGGGGAGCGGCGGGCATCGCCATACCCTGGGGGGGCATGGCCTGCATTACGTTGCTGCTCATGGTATATCCTCCTTATGCTCTCTTTGCGCTGATGATGGCGGTTTCCCGGTAGGTGATGCCGGGGATCTGAATGGTGCCCTTGCTGGCCTTGATCAGGGCCATGACAGCCTTCTCGTCCACGGGGCGGATGACCACGCCGTTCAGAGTCACGGGGACCTTGTCGGGGTCAATGCCGGTGATCTCCCAGCCCTTGCGGCTGGAAATGCCCTTGGCCTTGGGCGTGGCCAGGTGGACGATGGCACCGGCAGCGGCATCATCCATGATCTCCGCCTCCACCATCGCCATCTCGGCCCCCAGAGCATCGCCGGATGCCTCAGCAGCCACGGCGGCGGAGAAAGCCTTTTCCCGCTCGGCCTCGGCGGCCCTGCGCAGCTTCTCCTCCTGCTCCCGGCGGGCCTGTTCGGCCTTGCGCTGATACTCGCCCATCTTGCCCTTGATGACCTTCTCAGCCTTGTCCAGGGGGGTGGTCATGTCCTTCTTGCGGGACAGAACAGAGTCGTAGGCCGCCTTGGTGGCCTTGCGCAGGGGCTCAAAGAAGTCCGTGACGGTCTTCTGCTGGGTCTTGATCCGCTGCAAAAACGCAGCGGCCTGGTTGTAGCGCTCGTCGCTGTCGATGACCAGATTGTTGGCGGCGGCCTCCAGGCCGGTGACCACGGTGGTCATCTGCTTCTCGGCCTGTTCGGGGGTTGCAATGATTTCTGCCATAGGTAACACTCCTTATTTGTCGTAAGACTTGGTGTAGTCGTAGATGTTTTTCAGGCTGCCGAATACCCGCCATGCGGCGGAATCCCCGGCAGGGAAGCCGGGGAAGTCCCAGCTCCCATCCTTGCGAAGGTGCAGCGCACCCTTCCGGGCCGCCTTCACGCCCAGGGATTCCAACGCCCTGGCGTAGGCCTCCAGCTGTACCCGCACCAGCATCTCAGACAGGGTGCTGGTGCTTTTGTAGTCGATGATCCAAAGCTCATCGCCGATCATGCAGACCAGATCGGCGGTTCCGGCGTAACGCAGCAGCTTGTGATACAGCCGCAGCTCCGAGCCGACGACGGTGGGCTCATATTTGCGCCACCAGTCGTAGAAGGCATCGAAGTATTCCATATACGGAGCCGGGATGTCCACGATCCCGAAGTTCAGCCAGTTCTCAATGGCGTTATGCACGGCGGTTCCCCGCCCTGCGGCCTTCTGGAGTACATCCTCCGGGATGGTCTTGTAGAATCGATCGCTCAGAGGCTTCATCAGCGTGGTCACGGAGGGCAGCACCTCGGAGCCGATCCGATACACATGGTTCCGCTCGTCAAACTCCAGCTCCGGCACAGGGGGAATCTCGATCATACTCATTCCTCCTTAGGTTCCCACTTCGTGGGAGCAAATCGTACACCCTCGGCCACTCCGCTGATGCAGGTGTAGCAGGGAAGATTATCGTCGAATACACGCCCGTCGTGGCGGCAGCTGTCGCAGGTCTTTTGCCCGTCTATCAGCCGCCGTGCAGCCTCCTGAATCAGAGAGCGGACAGGTGCGTCATATCCCGCAAAGACCTGGATCAGCTTCTCGCCCAGCTCCTTATCGGTCATTCTGCGCATCGTTGCCCTGCCTCCTTATTCCACGCCCGCAGGCTCCGCTTCCAGTAGCCGCAGTGCATACAGCACACGCCGATGGGGTGGTGCAGATTCCACCGGCGGATCCATGCCGGCGTGGTGATCTTGAAGGGCCACCCTGCGGCCAGGATACGATGCCCACACTTGGGGCAGGGCTTGGCAGTCAGCCGTCCCTTGTTGGTCATAATAGTTGACTTTCCTTTCTAGGGATGTTAAAATATCCCCGATGCAATTTGTGTCGCCGCTTCCCGGTCTTGCCCACCGGGGGCGGCTTTTTTACTTAGTGGACCTGCGCCGCAAAGAGCAGCGCAGCCAGCAGCCCGGTCAGCACCCAGGTGCAGAGCCGCCACAGCTTCTCGCCAGGGTCGTTCTCTCTGCGGTACCGCCAGTACTGGAGCTTCTCCACGTTGATGTTGTTGACATCAACGTACCGCTCATCCCAGTGGATCATGCTCTCACCTCCTCCGGGGTCTTCTCACGGATGAAGGCGGCCACATCCACGGTGAAGATTTCAAAGGACCGCCGCCCGGACCGCTCGTCCTTGCTGACCAGCCGCCCGAAGGGGTAAAACCCGCCCTCGATGCCGTCGCTGAGTTTGGCGGCGGTCATGGGAATCCCGGCCTCCCGCAGCATCCGTGCCGCCTCATTCACATTCAGTGTCAGTTTTGCCATCACTAGCACCTCCATTCACTTCGAAAGGGGACGGCCTCACAGCCACATGAACCGTCGCCCGGAAGACCGTGGAATCTCTCGGCAGGGCATATTGGAACGAGGTCACGCACCCGCTGTCAGGCAGGGCGTCGCCCATCTTCATAGCCAGCTCCCGCCGCACATGGCCCTCCGCCAGCTCGTCAACATTGTCGCAGAGCATAAAGTTCGGGATTTCCGCACTTGCGGTGAGCTTTCGCAGGGTGTACCCCTGGAAGGTCGGAACGGGCCGGGGGCCGCACATGATATCCTGGCACAGGAAGCGGTTCCCGGACCGCTGGATGGCCCGGTAGCCCCGAATAAAGGCTGCGGCATCGTTGCGGGATACACCGATGCCCATGAGCTGCTTTTGCAGTTTATTGCCGGCCATGCTCCGCCTCCGATCCTTTCGGCATCGGCATCCAGCCGATGATCTTCTTGACACGGGTCCCGTAGACCTTCCACCAGCCGCCGAGATCCCGGTAGCCCTGCTCCGTGATGGGCGGCTTGCCGGGGTCCTTGACCCGGCACACCAGCACCGGCTCGAACTGCGCCGGGGGATCGTTCACGGGGTCACGCCATGTGGTCAGCTCCTCGAGGGCTTCGGCGGCCCGGTGCTTGATGGCATCGGCACACATACCCGGCAGCCCGGACTTCTCGTGCAGCCCATCCAGGGGGCAGCCATCACAGCTCGATGCATGGGCGCAATGCTTAAGGGCAATAATCAGATCATTCATGGCCCACCTCCGGCCCCTTGGGCATGGGCTTCCAGTGGGTGACGAAGTCATCGATAGCACCCTGCTTGCCGTCCTCGTTGTAAACGCAGTATTCATACCAGCCCTCGGGGACTTTCCAATCATCGCGGTCTTCGTCGTATTCGGCGTTGCAAGCACTGAGGAAATCCTCTTCCCAATACCAGCTGCTGTCCTCGCGCCACACAGACCCGTCCTCGTACATACCGGTTGTGGCCACATTGTATGTGCCCTTGTTGGTCCTGCGCTCTGCCATGACCCACACCCTGGTTTCCGGATCCGGCTTCCGCTCCTCCACAGGAACCCACCGATTCTCCTCCCGGAGCTTCGCCAGCTCGGCCTCCAGCTCCCCGATCCGCTTGGCCTGGGCCTCGATCATGTCGGCGGCCTGTTCGTTCAGTTCATCGAAGCAGTCACACTCAAAGAACCGCCCATGGAGCGCACACAAGTGACATTTTGAGGCACTCCCGCCTCCTACCTCGATGCACGCCCTCAGAGACTTGGCGATCTCCTCCGGCGTAAATTTTCGTTCGTTCATAAAATCCTCCTTATTGGCTTGGGGTGATTGTCAGTGCTGAGTTCTGAGTGCTGAATGCTGAGTGATTCTCCAATTCAGCACTATGCACTATGCACTCAGCACTTTTTCTCGTCGGGCTGATCCCGGTTCATGGCCTGGGCCGTCTCGACGGTCCCGATGATCCGGCCCTGTACGAAGGGGGGCAGGGTGTCAAAAACCTTGCCCAGGTCGTCCAGCTTCTTCTTGATCTCCTCGGACATATCATTCACCTCCTGTAGTCGTGGTGGTTGGCTTGGGGTTTTCTGTAGGGGACGGCCTCCGTGCCGTCCCCTGGGGAACCTCCCGGACTCTCACCGGGCCTGATGTTCTCTATTCCTCGTTGTGGGACTGGAAATGGCATCTAATCAAAGCGCTCCCTGGAGGGCAGGGCGGGTGTCGAACCTCGCCATCTCCGGCTGTGCTGCCGGTGTGTTCCCCGGAACACCTCCTGCCCGGATTGCCATTGATGCCCCCAATGGCCGGAAGGGGGGGGCGATCCCCGCCGGAACCTCCCCGGCAGTTCTTCGCCCTGCCCGGATGCGGCCGGGCCGTGCGAGGGTGGAATTTGGCGGAAGGTAAGCACACTGACCACCCTTACTTGGACGGGGAAAGGACCCGAACCGGGATGCCGCCCGGCCCGGTAAAACACCCGGAGCCTCAGTCTTGCGCACCTTTGGAGGAGGTAACGGGAGTCGAACCCGCCTTTCCTGGTTGGGAACCAGGCGTCTTAACCGATGGACGATACCTCCGTGTAGGGGCCGCAGCCCCGAAGATCATTCCTCGTCAAAGAGATCGTAGTCCTCAAACAAATCGATCTGCCCCGGCAGGACGCCGTCCGCCAAGAACCAGTGCATGACATCCCCAGCCGTCCGCCAGACCCAATCGCCCTGAACATTAGCATCGACCGTCCGCTTCCGCTCGACGAGCATCTTCTCGAACGCCTGCAAATACAGATTCCGGTATGCAGGCCACCGCAAAAACCCCGCCTCCTGCGTAGCCGCACCGGCCAGCGGGCAGCCGATGCACCCAACCCGCTCCCATCCTTCGCAGTACAACGGGTTGCAAGGCACTCGTTCGCTCTCCAGATAATCCCACACATCCGCATCTTTCCAGTCGATAATGGGGTTGACCGTCCGCTTGGATCTCATACGGCAATTCTCGAACAGAAGCCGCCGGTCGTCGTTGTCGTTGTTGAGGATGATCCGATGGTTCTTGTCTCCGTTTTTCTCGAAGATGCCACGCCCGTTCTTTCTGGAGGGTGATTCCGCCCACCGCACACCCGTTGCGATGAACCGCCCTGCCCCCCCGCCTTCCTTCAGCACGGCACAGCAGTACCGCACCAACCGTGTCGGCGGCATCAGCTTCTGGGGGATCAAGTTCCACATGGAGGTCCGCTTGCCCTTGTAGACCGGCAGATTGATGGTGTACTGGATGCCCAGCTCCTCGAACCGCTTGGCCTCCTGCCGGATGTAGCGCACCGTCTCCGGCGCATCGGCAGTGGTGTGGTTGTGCTGGATCTCAAAGGGGATCCCGCTCCGCAGAGCCAGCTCCTTGACCACCTGGCTGTCCTTGCCGCCGGAATCGGTGATGATCAGCGGCATTTTGTAGTGCTGGAGGCTCATCTCCGATGCCGCCCGCAGCCGCTCAATGGCGGTTTGTTCCAAATCGGCCATCTCCTGGCCTCCTTCCTTTTGGATTTCCTTGCCTTTCCGAGCAAATTGAGCTATGATAAAAGGTAACATTCCGTCGAAGGGAGCTGACCCCCATGCGCCGACTTCTGTTATCAATCATCCTCATTTGTTTGCTCACCATCCCGGCCTCCGCCCATCCGGGCGATACCGACTCGTCAGGTGGCCACTACGACCACTCTACCGGCGATTACCATTACCACCACGGCTACTCCGCCCACGACCACTACGACATGGACGGCGACGGTGACCTTGACTGTCCCTACGATTTCGACGACCAGACAGACCGGAGTTCCAGCACGGCCTCGTCCACCTACTCGCCGTCATCCACCACGGAATCGGACTACCGCCGTGGCTACGAAGCCGGAAAAAATGCCGGCTACAATGACGGCTTCGACGATGGCAAAACCTTCGGCCAGACCGCCGCAGAAAAGCGGGGCTACGACAAAGGCCACGCCGACGGCTATTCCAGCGGCTACTCAAAAGCCCGGCTATTCGGCATCTGCGCCGTCGCAATCGTGGTTTTGATCGCCTGGCTGCTCCTGCGGTGGAAGAACCGGGAGCTGTCGGATATGCGAATCGATCACGCCCGCCAGCTCCGAAACCGTGACAAGCTGCTCCAGGAGCGAGAGCTTGCCGTTGCTGCCCTCCAGAAGCGGCTCGCCGACAGCGAAGCGGAACACCGGGCGCAGATCAAACGCCTGTCGGAATCTGCCACACCGCCGGACCCGAAGGAGGTTGAGCGAGTGCAGGCGCAAAGCCGTCTGCTGGACTACATCCGCCGCCGTGACCCACTGGGCCGGGCGAAGATCGCTTTCCCGCCGGAGCTGCGGATCACCGATGATGACCGCCTGTACTGGGGAGAGCTGGCCTCAGACAAGCCCCACGGCGACGCTACCGTCTATGTCACGCCCTACGGCGGCCAGTGCTGGCACTGTCGCCGGGGATGCAGCGGAAGCACCCAGCCCATGTTCGTCTTTGAAGCCATGCGAAAGCACCGGCCCTGCGGCCGCTGTGTCCCTGCACCATACCGCACCTTGCAAGTCCCGGAGTGGTACAGGGAGTTCCAGCGAGCCAGCCGGGGAGAGTATGACCTTCGCCAGCTCTCCGCCTTCGACGAGGAAGATGATTGAATCCCACCCCGCCCGCCAAGGGCGGGGTGCTTTTCTGCAACCGTTTGTTGATTGCAAAACTATTGTATGTCATTCACAAGCATTTGTCAAGACCCTTTTTGTCTATCAAATCAACATTTATTCTTGACACCTGTTTTCGCCTGTGCTAAGATAGCATTGCGGGACGGCACCCAGGCCGTCCCCTACAAAAGAATAAGGAAGTGTTACCAATGAACACCATCGGAGAACGCCTGAAATGGCTTCGCAAGGATCAGAAGCTCACCCAGCAAGCCTTCGCCGACAAGCTCGGCCTAAAGCGAAACACCGTCGGCGGCTACGAAATCGGCACCGTTACCATGAGCGACCGCACCATCGGTGATGTCTGCACTAAATTCGCCGTCAATGAAGTCTGGTTGCGTACCGGCGAGGGGGAACCCTACATTCAGCTCTCCCGGCAGGCGGAGATTGCCCGGATCATCAGCGCAGCCATGAAGGCATCCCCGGAGCGGGAGGCCCTGATCTGCGCCCTGGCCAACGCCACCGATGACCAGATCCGTGCCGTCCATGCCCTGGTGATGAAGTACGCCGAGGAATACGGCATCCGCAACGGCAGCGACCCTTGACCCAGCCGAAAGAGAGCTGTCATTACGAGGCCCCATCGGGGCCGTGGCAATCCGTGTCCCCTGCGATGCCCCGCATCGCCCGCTCCCGAAGGGAGCGGAAAGAGAACGGATTCCCACGGTCGCTTGCGCTCCCTCGGAATGACACGGTTCTTCCGGGCATAAAAAAGCGGACGGCCCGTAGGCCGCCCGCAGCGGATGTTTACTTGTTCAGACCCAGAAGAAGGCCGTACACGATTTCGAGCCACTTATGTGGAGCGGCATCCAGAAGGATGTCAATCCGCTTACGCAGCTCCTCACGGGTAAGCATGGCTTACCCCCCTTTCAATTGTGGTACAGGCCTGTTCGCTCTGATTATACCAAACATCTGTTTTTACCTCAACAGGGAAATCCTACCAATGCAAAATGACCGCCCCGGTGCGCCAACACCGAAGCGGTCGTGCAGAGAGTCACCCCAAGCCAATAGGGAGGATCTGCCTGTTTATTGTATCAGCGCAGCTCCTCCTTGTCAAGAAAGGAGAATTATGAACTGCATCAAATGCGGAGGCTCGATCCCGGACGGATCGGCCTTCTGCAACCTCTGCGGCAAGCCTCAGACTCCCCAGCGGCGCAAACGGCGCAAACGGGCCAACGGCACGGGAACCATCTATAAGATGTCCGGCAGCCGCACAAAGCCCTGGGCCGCCGAGCGTGGCGGCGTGTATCTGGGAGCCTTCCGCACCTATGCCGAGGCCCAGAAGCACTTAGAGCGCACCACGGACCAGGAGATCACCGAGAAATACAACTTGACCTTTGCTCAGGTCTACGAGCTGTGGAAGCCCGTCCACGCCCGTGAGGTCAAGTCTATGCAGACCTACGAATCGGCGTACAAGCACTGCGCCGCCCTCCACAGCCGCCGGTTCCGGGAGCTGCGGAAATCCGACTTTCAGGCCGTGATCCTGATGATGGAGGAGAAAGGTCTGAGCAAATCCACCTGCGAGAAGGCCGTGCAGCTCATGGGCCAGCTTTGCCAGTGGGCGATGGATGAATGCATCGTCAGTCAGCACCACGCCAGAGGCGTGACCATCGCCGCCGAGCAGAAGGGGGAGCGCAAGTCCTTTACAGACCTCCAGCTTGCGGCTCTCCAGAAATCCAAAGACCCGGCGGCGAAGATCGTGCTGATCCTCATTGCCTCCGGCGCCCGACCGGGCGAGCTGTTCGAGGTGCCGACGGTCAATTGCCGAGAGGATCATATCATCGGCGGCAGCAAGACGGAGGCCGGCCGCAACCGTGTGATCCCCATTTCTCCTCTGGGCCTCCCGGCCTATCAGGAGCTGCGCCGCAGGGCCATTGAGAAGCATTGTCCCCGGCTGATCGATGCCTACAAGGGCAACAAGATCCTCAACAACTTCACCAAGCGGGACTTCGGCAGGCTCATGCAGGAGCTGGGCGCAGAGGGCTACACCACCTACTCCTGCCGCCACACCTTCGTCACCCTGGCCGTCCGCTCCGGCATCCCCCAAAACCAGCTCCGTCAGATCGTCGGCCACCTGGACGACAAAACCACCGACCTCTACACCCACCTCCAGGCCGCCGACCTCGTCTCCATCGTCCAGCGCATCTCCCCCAATCCCCAAAAGCCTGCCGGTAATTTGCCGGGAATTGAGAAAGTAAACTGACGACACGCAAAAGTAAAGCAACACAAAACACCCCAGCCACAAACCGAAAGCAGTACAAATCAGTAATATATAATAATGTAAGGTGCCGTCTTTTGCTTCACACGCAAGAGGTCACAGGTTCGAGTCCTGTAGTCTCCACCATGAAAAAACCGCTTTGCATTGCAAAGCGGTTTTTTCAATGATATCCGTTCCCTGCGGTCACGGATGATATAGCTGACGCTATGATATACGCTCCGCGTATGAAGGGAACGGATATTATATCATATTTGTGTAAGCAAATATATCATGCGGCAACAGCCGTATATCATGTCGCGTCAGCGATATATCATTTGCCGGGAGGGATCGCAATGACATATGAAAATATGGTCCCGGGCATTTTCCGGGCCCGGCCAAACCGATTCATCGCCCATGTGCAGATCGGGGGGCAGACCGAGATCGTCCATGTGAAGAACACGGGCCGGTGCAGGGAATTGCTGGTGCCGGGCTGCACGGTATACTGCCATCGCTCCTCCAATCCCAACCGGAAGACGGCC
>JAFQSI010000100.1 GCA_017409645.1 Oscillospiraceae bacterium
GCGACCTGGGGAGTGGTGGGCATGACCTTCTGGCAGGCCTCGATACCCATCAGGTTGGCGGGGTTGTGCAGGGGTCCCAGGGGGATGCACTTCTTGATGGCAGCGATGACCTCGTCATTGACGATGCAGGAGTCGAAGAACTCCATGCCGCCGTGCAGGACGCGGTGGCCGACAGCATCGATCTCATCGGTGGAAGCGATGACGCCCTCAACGGGATCGACCAGGATCTCCAGAGTGGCAGCGATGGCCTCGGAGTGGGTGGGCATGGGGATGTCCTTGACGACCTTGTCGCCCTTACCGGTGTGGTTCAGGCGGCCGTCGATGCCGATACGCTCGCACAGGCCCTTGGCGGACACGACGCCGGTCTCGGGGTCCATCAGCTGATACTTCAGGGAAGAGGAGCCGGCGTTGATGATCAGAATGTTCATTGGAATCTGCCTCCTAATAAAAATTTCATTTTTCTTTTGCGCAGTTTTATGCTAGTATATAGCTACCCTTATTCTATATCATCTTTACCAATTTAACAAGTCTTTTCTTTGACGGATGGGAAAATTTTATGAAAATTGTCGGTATCCTATGTGAATACAACCCGCTCCACCTGGGCCATGCCCGACAGATCTCCAAAATTCGGGAGCAAAACGGCCCGGATACGGCGGTGGTGTGCCTGATGAGCGGCGATTTCGTCCAGCGGGGCCACCCGGCGGTGTTTGACAAAATGGTCCGGGCCCGGGCGGCACTTCAGGCCGGGGCGGATCTGGTGCTGGAGCTGCCGGTACAGTATGCCCTGTCCTCCGCCGAGGGCTTCGCCGACGGGGCAGTCTCCATATTGGGCACATTCTGCGATGAAATGTCCTTCGGCGCGGAGCATCCCGACCCGGATGCCCTGATGCAGACGGCCTCTGCCCTCCTCTCCCCCGCTTTTCCGGAGCATCTGCGCCGCCATCTGGACGCCGGGCTGAGCTTCCCCGCCGCCCGGGCCAATGCGTTGGCGGACATGGGAACGGACAATTCCCTGCTCTCGTCTCCCAATGACATCCTGGCGGTGGAATACTGCAAGGCGATCCGCTCCCGGGGCTGTGCCATGGTCCCCGCGCCCATCCATCGCCCGGGCAGCTACCACGACGACCGACCGGATCCGGAAAACCCTTCCGCAACTGCCCTGCGGGCTTTGATCGAAAATGGTAAAGATTTCCGGCCCTATGTCCCCACGGACGCCTTCGAA
Source organism: Oscillospiraceae bacterium (assembly GCA_017409645.1). Classification (GTDB taxonomy): domain Bacteria; phylum Bacillota; class Clostridia; order Oscillospirales; family Oscillospiraceae; genus Faecousia. The sequence continues at coordinate 1,223 of JAFQSI010000100.1, forward strand.
CATGCGCCGGTCCATGCCCTCAAATATGGCGAGCGGGCGATCCTGGCGAAGCTGCGGACCATGACGGATGCCGAATTCGAGGCCCTGCCCTACGGCTCCGAGGGTCTGTGGCGCAAGCTCATGCATGAGAGCCGCCGCTGCAATTCCCTGGAGGAGATCCTCACCGCCGTCAAATCCAAGCGCTACACCCGGACCCGGCTGGACCGGATGGTCCTGTGTGCCTTCCTGGGGCTGACGAAGCAGGACCTTGCCTCCCCCGCCCCCTATGTCCGGAGCCTGGGCTTCACCCCCTGGGGCCGGGAGGTCCTGCGCCGGGCCAAAGGACAGCTGGCTATTTATAATGTAGGCGAGCGTGTCGATTCCCCCCAGTGGACCATCGAGCAGCGCTGCACGGACCTGTACGGCCTTTTTGCCGAAGCGCCCGAACCCGCGGGCCTGGAGCCGAAGCGGCGGGTCATCATCCGGTGATTTATAAATTACAAATGAGCGGACCTGAACTGCATAATTTGTAATTCTTAATTTGCAATTATTATGCTATGATAGAGCAAACAACTTTTGGAGTGATAATCGTGGCCTTTGTTGAATTTGAAAACGTTGCAAAAACCTACCACATGGGCGAGGTCGCCATCCATGCCCTCCATGACGCCAGCTTTACCGTGGAAAA
>JAFQSI010000101.1 GCA_017409645.1 Oscillospiraceae bacterium
GACCGCCGCCTGCGGCGTCCTGGAAGCCCCGGTACTTGACCTGGGCGGTGTAGTCCGCGTGGCCGGGGCGGGGGCAGTTTTTCAGGTTATTGTAATCACCCGAACGGGTGTTGGTGTTGTGGATGATGGCGGCGATGGGGGCTCCGGTGGTGAAGCCGTTCAAAATGCCGCTCAGGAATTCGGGCCGGTCCTCCTCTTTTCTTGGGGTGGACCAGTCATTCTGGCCGGGGGCCCGGCGGTTGAGAAATTCCTGTAATGTATCGAGATCCACGGGAAGTCCCGCGGGGACCCCGTCCAGGGTCATGCCGATGGCGGCCCCGTGGGACTGGCCGAAAATGGAGAGTTTTATCATTTCACCGTAGGTTGAACTCATAATTACCTCCCAAACGGGTGTATTCCTCCCAAAAACGGGGGTAGGATTTTTCCACACATTCCGCGCCCAGGACCGTCACCGGCTCGGCGCAGACCGTGGCGGCGATGGCGGCGGACATGGCGATGCGGTGGTCATTGACGGCGTCCACGGTGCCGCCTGTCAAGCCCGTGCCGAAGACGGTCAGGGTATCCTCCGTTGCTTCCGCCCTGCCGCCGAGGGCGGTGAGCATGGCGATGACCGAGGCTACCCGGTCGGACTCCTTCAAACGGAGCCGCCGGATGTTCGTGAAGACTGCGCCTTGATTGGCGGCGGCGACCACTGACAAAATGGGCACCAGATCGGGGATATCGGCGGCGTTGATGGTCTGCCGTTCCCGCAGTGCGGGGATCAGATCGGCACAGGCTCTGTCGCCCTGGGGGGAATCGGGCCGGAGATCGTAGATAGAAAGCTCGCTGCCCAATTCCTTTGCCGCCAGCCAGAAGGCACCGTTTGACCAGTCACCCTCCACGGTGATGACCGGGGAGCCCTTCAGGGGGAATTTGGCGATGGCCTGTCGCGTCATGTCGATATAGGGGACGGATTCGATGGGGCCAGTGATCGCAAGGGTGCAGTCCTCCATCAGCATATGGGCAAAGAGCAGGCCGGAGATATGCTGGCTGCTGACATTGCCCGGGATGGAGTAAGCGCCGGGCCGGAGCTTTCCGGTGCAGCGGACGGTGTTGGAGCTGGGGCGGGAGAGGGTGCAGCCCATCCGCTCCAGCTCCTCCCAGAGGGGGGACAGGGGCCGCTGGGGGAGCCGTCCTTCCATCAAAAAGGTGGCATCCACGCCCAATGCACCCACAACGGGCAGCAAAAACCGCAGTGTGGAGCCGCTTTCGCAGCAGGGCAGCTGAGCCGTCCGGGGGACCTCCCCGATGGGCTCCACGCAGTAGCCAAAGGGCTCCCGGTCGATCATTGCGCCCAATGCCCGCAGACAATCAGCGGTGGCCTCGATGTCCCGGTTGGTGGCGCGGCAGCAGATGGTGGTGGGCCTGTCGGCAAAGGCGGCGCAGATCAGGAGCCGGTGGGCCTGGGATTTGGAGGGGATGACCTCCACCGGTCCGTGTAATTTCCCTGGTTGAATGGTGATGTCCATATCAAAGACCTGCCTGAATGATGGATTCCAATTCTGTGACCGGAGTGGGGGAGATGATGCAGTTGCCGACGGCCTTCGGCAGGATCAGATTCACCGTATCTCCCGCCCGCTTTTTGTCGGACAGGGCCATCTGACAAAGCTCGGCGGCGGTGTTGTGGGTGAAAATGGGCAGTCCGAACTTTTCCAGCAGCCACATGATCCTGGTCGCCGTGCCCTGATCGCAGACGCCCAGCGCCGCCGCAGCCCGGGCCGCGATGGCGGTGCCGATGGCAACGGACTTGCCGTGGGAGAGGGTGAAGTCCGACATGGCTTCCACGCCGTGGCCGATGGTGTGGCCCAGGTTCAGCAGTTGCCGCTGGCCCCGGTCGAATTCATCGGCGTTCACGATATCCCGCTTGTGGGCCACGCAGGCGGCGATGACGGTTTCCCGGTCGAAATGCAGTCCGTCCCGGACCAGCTCCATGAAGAGTGGCTCGTCAAAGAGGATGGCGGTCTTGATGACCTCGGCGCAGCCGTCCCGGAAGATGTCCTCCGGCAGGGTGTTCAGGCAGTCGGTGTCGCACAGGACCAGGCTGGGCTGCCAGAAGGCTCCGGCCAGATTTTTGCCCGCGGGCAGATC
>JAFQSI010000102.1 GCA_017409645.1 Oscillospiraceae bacterium
CGTCCCACCCACACCCGAACAACCGAAAGGAGAAGAAATTATGAGAATCGCAGTTACCTATGACAACGGTGCCATCTTCCAGCACTTCGGCCACACCGAGCAGTTCAAGGTCTATGACGTGGAGAACGGCAAGGTGGTCCGTGCCGCCGTCGTGGACACCAACGGCAGCGGCCACGGCGCGCTGGCCACCTTCCTGAACGCCTTCCAGGTGGATACCCTCATCTGCGGCGGCATCGGCGGCGGCGCCATCAACGCTCTGTCCGCTGCGGGCATCGATCTGTACCCCGGCATCGACGGCAGCGCCGACATGGCCGTCATGCAGCTCATCGCCGGCGTACTGCCCAAGCGTACCGACGTCCGCTGCTCCCACCACGACCACCACGGCGAGGGCCACGACTGCGGCTCCCACGGCCATGACTGCGGCAGCCACGATCACAGCTGCGGCTCCCACGGCTGCCACTGATCGAATTGAAAATTGATAATGGAGAATTGAAAATTACGACAATCATTTTCAATTTTCAACTTTCAATTTTACATTCCTCTTGAAAGGAAATGCTTATGGAAGTAACGATTACCAGAGAAAACTTTGAAGCAGAGGTTCTGAACAGCTCTGTTCCCGTGCTTTTGGACTTTTGGGCCACCTGGTGCGGACCCTGCCGGATGATCGCCCCCGCTCTGGAGGAGATCGCCGCGGAAAACGCCGGAAAGCTGAAGGTGGGCAAGGTCAACGTGGACGAGGAAATGGAGCTGGCCATGCGCTTCGGCGTCACCAGCATCCCCCTGCTCGTGGTCATGAAGGACGGCAAAGTCGCAAACAAGGCCGTCGGCGCCATGCCCAAGGCAAAGATCGAGGCGCTGCTTCGGTAAGACAGTTTTTTGACAGGAACGGACGGCCGCTCCGGCCCCTCTCAAGGGGGCGGGGCGGCCGTTTTGCTGCCGGTCATGGTCCAATTCCGCGCAGCGGCACGACTGCCGGGGCATGCCTTGCAGCGGTGGGGCTGTCTACTGGGAAAAAACAATTGTATACATCCGATCGGAAAGCGGATATGATGCAAATTGTGGCGGTACGGATACGGTTTCCTAACCTGCAAGGGGTTGATTTTCGGGCAATGATGCAGTATGATAATATTGAAATCACTGTATTTCCGAGGGGATATCCAATTATTGTGAATCGATTTGGGAAGCGCTGATTACTTTTGAGTACGCCGGACCGAAGCCATGTCAGCGGCCGCGCCAGCGCGGCAGAAGACCGTTCACACAGAACAAAAACGTTTGCAGACGAAACACATCGCGTCCAGGAACTCAAAACACTGAAAAGGAGGTATGTTTATGAAAAAGAACATGCGCAGAGCATGGGCTTGGGTCATGATCCTCTGCATGGTACTCTCTCTGGTGCCTGCGGCGGCCATCCCGGTCCGTGCGGAAGAAAACGCCCCCACCGTCAACGGCGGATATGTCAATGGCGAGTGGGCCCAGGGCGGCACCGGCACTGTCAGCTATGACGTGGACGGCACCGAGGTCACCCTGTCCAAAACAGCTCAGGCTGTCGAGGGTATGGAGAATACCTACGACATCACCCTGAGCGTCAGGACCAGCACCAGCACCAGCCTGAAGACCAACGCAGGCGCTGTCGTCCTGGTCATCGACCGCTCCAACTCCATGAAGTACTGCGCCGACTGCGGCGGCAACGGCTCCCATGCGAGAGACTGCGGTCACTATAACCGTAATAACAACAACGTAACCACCGCCCAGAACCGCATGACCGCAGCCAAGGGCGCTGCCGCGGAATTCCTGGCATCCTACGCCGGCACCAATCCCGCCGCCGACCGCCAGCTGTGCATCGTCACCTTCGGTACTGATGCTGACGTTGAGATGAGCTGGCACAATGTGGCAGGCGGCAGCGGCAGCAACGACTACGATACCGCAGCAGCTGAGATCTCCGGCATCAACATCAGAAGCAATACCCAGCTGGGCGGCACCAACCTGGAGCTGGGCCTGTACACCGCGCTGAATCAGCTGAATACTGTTTCTGATTACGGCTCCAGAAGCGTCATCACCCTGACCGACGGCATTCCCACCTACCGTATGGGTAGGAATGGTGGAACCGCCGGAGACGGCTCCAACGGCAGCTCCCAGAACAACAACGCTGCTAAAAACCGTGCCGATGCCATCAAAAACACCGGCGCCGATCTGTACACCGTCTGCTTCGGCGTTGCCGATGATGTCACCTACAGCGGCGGCCCCACCGTCGGCAACTTCCTGCGTGACAGCATCGCCTCCTCCGGCTGTGCCTACAACGCCGACAACTCCGACGAGCTGTACGCCGCCTTCCGGGCCATCACCGAGTCCATCACCAGCGGCCTGAGCGGCAAGGGCTGGACTGCCACCGATCCCATGACTCCCTACATCGACGTCACCGGCGGTACCGGCAACAGCTTCTACAAGGACGGTAGCCACTACACTTGGGAGCTGAGCGATGTCAGCACCGAGACTGAGGGCAACACCACCTACTATATTTATACTTACACCTACCGCGTCACCTTTGATCCCCAGTTCGAGGGCTTCGTGGAGGGCGAGTACTACCCCACCAACGAGGAGACCTACCTGAACATCGACGGTGAGCAGTACGCCTTCCCCGTTCCCGGCGTCCAGGGCACCCTGCCCCGCCGTGATGTGACCGTCACCAAGGTCTGGAACGACGAGGGCA
>JAFQSI010000009.1 GCA_017409645.1 Oscillospiraceae bacterium
ATGTCTGGGGGGCCATGGAGGACGCCATCGTCATCACCATCTCCCGCCTGGACGAGGATACCCGAAAGATCGAGATCGAAGGAGGCGATTCCCTTGCTGATCCTGGCCTTTGAGACTTCCGCGAAGAGCTGCTCCGCAGCCTTGCACGACGGACAGAAGCTGCTGGCGGAGAGCTATCAGAATACCGGCCTGACCCAGAGCCAGACCCTGATGGTCATGGCGCGGGACCTTCTGAAGGTCTGCGGAAAAACTGCCGCCGATGTGACCCATCTGGCCGTGGCCGCGGGCCCCGGCTCCTTCACCGGCATCCGCATCGGCGTTGCCGCAGCCAAGGGCTTCGCCTGGGGAGCCCAGCTGCCCCTGTGCAGCGTTTCCACACTGGAGGCCATGGCCCTGGGGCTGGGCGTCATGGAGGGGCATGTCTGCGCCTGTATGGACGCAAGAAGAAATCAGGTCTACAACGCCATCTTCCTGGCGGAGGACGGCAAGCTCGGGCGCGTCTGCGACGACCGGGCCATTTCCCTGGAGGAATTGCGCGGGGAGCTTTCCTACATCGACGGCCCCATCTATCTGGTGGGCGACGGCGCAGCTCTGGTCCACCGGCAGCTGTCCGATGACATCCCCGAGCTGATCCTGCCCCCGGAGCATCGTGCCCACCAGCGGGCCTCCGGCGTGGCATTGGCCGCCATCGAGGCCATGAGCCGGGGCGAAAGCACCGACGCCGCAGCAGCCCAGCCCAATTACCTGCGCATGAGCCAGGCCGAACGGGAACGGCTGGAAAAAATGAAAAATTAAAAATTGAAAATGGAAAATTGACCTTCATTTTCAACTTTCAATTATCAATTTTCAAATAAAAGGAGAAAAACTATGAGCAACGTTGTTGTTTTTGACCATCCTCTGATCCAGCACAAGCTGGCCGTTCTGCGCAACGTCGAGACTCCCGTCAAGGAGTTCCGGGAGCTGATCGGCGAGATCTCCGCCCTGATGTGCTACGAGGCCACCCGGAACCTGCCCACCGAGGAGGTCGAGGTCCAGACCCCCGTGGCTGTGGCCAAGTGCCGGATGCTTGCCGGCAAAAAGCTGGCCATCGTCCCCATCCTCCGGGCGGGCCTGGGCATGGTGGACAAGATGGTGGACCTGATCCCCTCCGCCAAGATCGGCCACATCGGCCTGTACCGGGATCCCGTGACCCATGAGCCTGTGGAGTACTACTGCAAGCTCCCCGAGGACATCGAGAACCGTGTCACTTTCGTCGTCGATCCCATGCTGGCCACCGGCGGCTCCGCCATCGCCGCCATCGACTTCCTGAAGAAGCGCGGCTGCAAGACCATCATCATGATGAACATCATCGGCTGCCCCGAGGGCATCGCCGCGGTCCAGAAGGCCCACCCCGACGTGGACATCTACATGGCCGCCTGCGACGAGAAGCTCAATGAGCATGCCTACATCGTCCCCGGCCTGGGCGACGCCGGCGACCGGATCTTCGGCACCAAGTAAATCCAAAAAAGGGCGTGCTTCGGCACGCCCTTTCAGTTTGTCGAAATAGCCCCTTGCCTCTCCCTATGGGAGAGGTGGCCGAGCGCAGCGAGGTCGGAGAGGGCCACCCGATTTTTTGTGAAAATCGGGAAAGATCGAATATTTGCAATGCAAATATTCGATAACCCTCTCAGTCACGCTGACGCGTGACAGCTCTCCCAAGGGGAGAGCCAAGGCGCTTTGCGCATTTCAGGGGTGCTTTGACCGTCTGAAGCCCCCGGCTCCGCATGGAGCC
>JAFQSI010000103.1 GCA_017409645.1 Oscillospiraceae bacterium
GCCGAAGCCGCCGGGGCCGCAGTGGGTGGTGACCACGCCGCCGGTGGGGATCCAGAGGATCTCCCGGAAGCCCATTCCCTCGGCCAGAGCCTGGGCCGAGCTGCGGATGGAATCGCGGAGTCCCTCGGAGTAGACGAAGACCAGGATCTCCCGGGAGAAGCGGTGCTGCTCCGGGAATTCCTTCAGCAGCTCCAGAGCCACCTTCTCCATTTTGCCCCGGTATTTTTTCGTGGCCTTCAGATGGCCGTCCAGCAGCTCGATCAGGGGATTCAGGGACAGGATCTTTGCGCCCAGGTACGCGGCGTTGCTGACCCGGCCGCCTGCCCGGAGGTAGCTGAGGTCCCCGGGGAAGAAGCCCATTTTCACACGGCGGCTCAGTTCCCCGGCTTTTTCGAGGATCCGGGCCAGGGATGCATCGGGATTGGCTTCCATATAGCGGGCCAGCAGGAGGATGACCAGGCTCTGACCGGCAGAGACGTGCCTAGTGTCGAAGCTGGTGATCCCCTCCCGGCCCTCTGCGGCGATGATGGCGCTCTGGTAGGAGCAGGTGGTCACAGCCGAGTAGGCCAGGTGGAGGATGGGCTTGCCGGGATATTCCCGCTGGAGCCGGTCAAAGACCGTCTCAAAGTCGCCCACGGTGGAGCCGCTGGTCTTGGTCAGGGTGCCGGTGCGTTCAAAGAAGCGGTAGATGTCCGTGGTGGGGAAGGTGCCGTCATCCCGGGTCTCGTCGCCGAAGGCCACATGCATGGGCACGGTCTCGACGCCATAGCGCTTCGCCAGGTCGGCGGGGATGTCGGAGCCTGTTTCGGCAAGAAGGATATAGTTGTGCATCGTATCAACCTCGATTTGGAAAGATGAGGTTATTATATATCGCGCAATCGGTTTTTGCAAACCCTATTCGGGGGAAAAAGCAAGGTTTTTTCCGACATGATCCGCAGGACCGGGCCGGTTGCGAAAGGGGATGGGATGTGCTATCATACCCTCATTGAAAGGAGGGGGGCAGATGAAACGGTGCATACTGGCGGCCCTTGCGATGCTGCTTCTGCTGAGCGGCTGTGCCATGGGGGAGCCGCCGTCCGGCATTTCGGTCCGCGCTGCGTCTGAATATACGGATTTCGGCAGCTTTTCCGCCGGGGCACCGGAGCCGGGTGATGCGGAGGCGGCCGAAGCGCTGGTCCAGGAGGTCCTGGCGCTGTATCCTGCCGGGTTTTCGGACCAGTGGGGGGAGGTTCAGATCCTGCTGGTGGCGGAGCTGACCGGCGAGGAGGCCTTCGCCCACGGCAGCTATGCGGGCTTCACCCTGAGACAGGGGGAGGGCTGGCTGATGGTGCTGGATGTCCGGGCCTGTGACGCCGGTACCGTCCACCATGAGATCGCCCACATCCTCGACGGCATCCTGACGGATGCGGGAGCCCTGTCGGAGACGGAATGGATGGCGTTTTGCCCCGGCGGCTTCGCCTATGGGGAGGGGGACTTCGAACGGTATCCGGATTTCTTTGCCGACGCCTACGCCATGGAGAACATCCGGGAGGACCGGGCCAGGACCTTTGAGGAGGCCCTGCGGCAGGGCCCCGGGGCCTACGCGGACCGTCCGGCCCTGTGGCTGAAGCTGGAATATTTCTCCCGGGCCATCCGGGATCACTTCGATACGGAGGGGTGGCCGGAGAAGACCATCTGGGAGCTTGCGCTGGGCTGACGGATGTGATACCATAGGGAAAAAGGAGGAATGTACCATGAACTTTGCACCCATTCGGGAGCTTCAGACGGAGCGGCTGAGCCTGCGGCAGATCCGGTTTGAGGATCTTTACGATTATTACGAGCGCATCGGCTCCGACGGCGAGGTGACGAAATACCTGAATTTCGAGCCCCACCAGGATATCAGCGAGACGATCGCTTCCATCGAGAGGACCCTGGAGCGCTATGAGGAGGGCGGCTGCTACCGCTGGGCCATCGCCCTGAAGGAGGACGACAGTCTCATCGGCGTCTTCGAGCTGCTGCGCTTCGACGAGGAGGAGGAGAGCTGCTCCTTCGCCTACATGCTGGGAAAGGCCTGGTGGAACCAGGGCTACGCCACCGAGGCCATGAAGGAGATCTTCCGGTTTGCGGCGGAGGAGCTGGGCGTGAAGAAGATCGTTGCGGACCACATGGCCCCCAACGCCGCCTCCGGCGCGGTGATGCGCAAGGCGGGCATGGTGTGCGTCGGCGTCATCCCCGGCAAGTATGAAAAGCACGGCCAGATCCATGATGCCGTCTGCTACGAGGTGGTCCTGGCTTCTGCGGAGCCCCTGACCGCCAACGAGTACCAGCGCAGGGCCATGACCACCCTGAATCCGGCTCTGAGTGAGAAGGATGTGCTGCTCAACGGCGTCATGGGCCTGTGCGGCGAGGCCGGTGAGTGCATCGACATCGTCAAGAAGCACCTGCACCAGGGCCACGAGCTGGACAAGGCCAGACTGGCCAGGGAGCTGGGCGATGTGGCCTGGTATCTGGCGGAGACGGCCCAGGCGCTGGGGATCCCCCTGGAGGACATCCTCCGGGGCAATCTGGACAAGCTGAAGAAGCGCTACCCCCAGGGCTTTGAGACGGCCCGATCCGTGAACCGATAAGACAGCAGAGACCGGCCCGCAAGGGCCGGTCGTTTTTTGCGCAAAAAAGGGCGGCCTTTCGGCCGCCCTTGCTGGGGTTATGGGGAAAAATCAGTCAGCGAGCAGGGATGCGCGGTACAGGAAGGTGACGATGTGGGCGCGGTTGCACAGCACAGCGATACCGAAGGTACCGTCGCCCATGCCCTCGGTGACGCCCTTGTCGGCAGCCCACAGGACAGCGTCGGTGTAGAACTGACCGTCATCCACATCGGAGAAGACGATGTCCTCGGAGCGGCCGGGCTCACCCTCGGCACGCCACAGGAAGGTGACGGCCTCGGCACGGGAGCAGGTATCCTTGGGAGCGAACTGGTTGGCACCCTTACCGGCGGTGATGCCGTTCTCGGCGGCCCACAGGACAGCATTGTAGTAGAAGTCGGCCTCGGTCACGTCGTCAAAGGACTTATCGGTCTTGACCACGGGAGAGCCGGCGGCACGCCACAGGAAGGTGACGACCTCGGCACGGGTGACCTCGCGCAGGGGAACGAAGGTCGTGTCGGTGACACCGGTGGTGATGCCATTCTCAACGGCCCACTCGACAGCGTCGTAGCAGTAGGCGCTGGCGGGGACATCCTCGAAGGTGGGCTCAGTCTCGCCCTCCTGGACCAGGATCATGACGGCATCGGCATAAGTGCTGATTTTGCCGGAGACGGTTTCCAGAACCTCGGTGCCGGCGGTGGTGCGGGTGACATAGACATCCCACTCACCCTCGGGCAGGGTGATCTCCACGCTGCTGCCGGTGTTGATGATGGTCAGGATCTTGTTGTTCTCGCCGTTGCCGCCCTTGTTCAGGATGGCGATCACGTTGTCGTGGCCAGTCTCCAGAACCTCCATGGCGGCCAGAATCTCGGTCTGGTCGGTCATACGCAGGGCGGGATGAGCCTTACGGAAGGCAATCAGGCCCTTGTAATACTCGTAGGCCATGGCGTTCTGGAAGTTCTTCAGGTTGCCCCACTTGAAGGAGTTAACATCGTCGCCGGAGGAGTAGGAGTTGTGGTCAAAGGCAAAGTTGCCCTCGGCATCGGTGGTGGGCTTGGAGCGGAGCATCTCCTCACCGGCGTGGATGAAGGGAACGCCCTGGGCGGTGATGTAGTAGGCAGCGGCCATGTGGTTGTAGAAGGCAGCGACCTGTTCGTAGTCAGATGCGTTTTCTTCGGTCAGAATGCTGCCGTCCAGATCGATGGCATCCACGATGAAGTTGTCGAACAGGGTGTAGTTGTCGTGGCAGGAGGCGTAGTTGATGGTCTGCAGGGGGGTGTCGACCCGCTCGGAGTTGGAGCCCCACTTGGAGTAGGCCATGTAGCCGTCGATGACGGTCTGGCGGTTGCCGTCGTTGAAGCCGCAGACGAAGCCCTTGTCGGTGGCGGTGAAGACGCCGCCGTGGATGACGTTACGGATGGTGTCATTGAAGAAGGCGAAGGTGCCGGCCTCGGTGTTGAGCAGCTTGTCGTTGGGCTGGATGGTCATCTTCTTGGAGTAGGGATCATCGGCATACTCACCCTCGTCCTTGGTGGTCCAGGTACACATCTCCCAGCCCTCGCCGTAGAAGATGATGTTGGGGTTGACCTTGTGGACCTCTTCCATGACAGCGTTGATGGTCTCGTAGTCGATCAGGCCGACCAGATCCCAGCGGAAGCCGTCGATGTGGTACTCCTCGGCCCAGTACAGGACGGAGTCGACGATGTACTTGCGGACCATGGTACGCTCGGAGGCGGTGTCGTTGCCGCAGCCGGAGTTGGACTGGTAGGAGCCGTCGTCGTGGATACGGGAGAAGTAGCCGGGAACGATCTGGTTGAAGCAGAAGTTGCCTGCGTCAGCGACGTGGTTGTAGACAACGTCCATGACGACGCCGATGTCGTTGTCGTGCAGGGACTGGACCATCTGCTTGAACTCATTGACGCGGACAGCGCCGTTGTAGGGATCGGTGGAGTAGGAGCCCTCGGGAACGTTGTAGTTCTTGGGATCGTAGCCCCAGTTGTAGCCGCCGGTGGTCTCGTCGACAGAGTTGATGTCGTAGACGGGCAGCAGGTGGACATAGTTGACGCCCAGGTCGACCATGTAGTCGACGCCGGTCTTGATCTCGGTGCCGGGAACGGTGGTGCCCTCCTCGGTGAAGGCCAGGAACTTGCCCTTGTTGACCATACCGGAGGACTCGTCGATGGAGAAGTCACGGACGTGCAGCTCCCAGATGACGGCGTCGGTATAGTTCTCCTGAGTGACATAGGTGTCGTTCTCCCAGCCCTCGGGATCGGTGGAATCCAGGTCGATGACCATGGCGCGGTTGCCGTTGACGCCGGTGGTGCGGGCGTAGGGATCGCAGGCCTCAGCGACCTTGCCCTGGATGTTGACGGAGTAGGTGTAGTAGGTGCCGTTCAGATCGCCCTCAACGGTGGCGACCCAGGTGCCGTTGACATCGGCGGTCATCTCGACGGAATCGAGCTTCTCGCCGCCCTCACCGGCGGTGTACAGGTTGACATAAACTTCGGCGGCAGTGGGAGCCCACACGCGGAAAGTGGTACTCTCAGCGGTCCAGGTGGCACCCAGATCGTCGCCCTCGTAGGTGAACTGAGACTCGAACTCCTTGGTGGAGTAGGTGTTGGGGATGGTCACATCACAGCTTGCGCCGTTGAAGTAGACGCGGTAGGCCTTCTCCTTGGAGATGGAGCCCTCGGCGTGGCCCAGAACGTACTCGTTCTTGCCCTCGGTCTTGGTGACGGAGGTGATCTCCACGGGGATCTCGTCCTTGCCCACGACCTCGAACAGGGTGAAGGCAGCCATCAGGTCGCCCTCGACGGCCATGGAGGTGGTGACGGTCAGGACATCGGTCATGGAGTCCCACTTGGCGCCGGTGATCTTGGCACCCTTGACGCAGTCGTCCTTGACCACGTCAAAGTCATTCAGTGCGGAGCCGGACTTTGCGTAGACATGGACAGTGCCGCTCAGAACGTCGGAGATGTCGATCTTGCGGTCGCCATCGGGATCCTTGGTCCAGTCGGGGGTCTTCACGATGAAGCCGACCCAGGTCTCGTTGGAGTTGGTGAAGTAGGTGGCGGTCCGCTCGTAGGTGGTGCCCTCAAACTCCACGTTCTCCTCCTCGAAAGCGCGGGTGGAGGAGACGGTGGTCTGGCCGCTGCCGTTCCACATATGGACCTCCCAGTTGGCATAGTTGCCGTCAGGACGGTAGTAGTGGACCTTGACGGTGATGGGGTAGTCAACGGGGACGACGGGATCGGGTGCGGTGGCCTCGCTCAGCTCATGGCTCAGCTCTTTAGTCTCCTCGTTGAAGATGATGGTGACGTTGTAGACGTCATCGGTGGTGAAGACGTAGTTGCCGCCCTCAACGCCCCAGGAGTTGTCCCAAGTGCCGTCGGTGACCTTGCACTCGTGCTTACCAGCGGGGACGGACTTGAAGGTCTTCTTATACAGGCCGTCGGTGTCCAGGAACATCTGGTTGGCGGCGTCGCCGGGATTCCAGCCGCTGCCGCACAGGGCGTCAGAGCCTGCGACGGTGTAGAAGTTGACGGGAGTGGTGGTGACCTCGATCAGCTTGGTCTCGGCGTCAAAGGTGATGGTCACGTTGTTGATGCCGGTGGTGTCGAAGCCGAAGTTGTTGCCCTCGGTGCCCCAGGAGTTGTCCCAGGTGCCGTCGGTGACCTTGAACTCATGGTGACCCTCGGGAACGTTGAAGTAGGTGATCTCATACAGACCGTTCTCGTTCAGGTGCATCTGGTTGTTCAGATCGCCGGGATTCCAGCCGGTGCCGCACAGCCCCTCGGTACCGGCGACCACATACAGCTCCTCGTTGACAGGCTCCTTGACCTCCAGGGTCAGGGTGCCGTCGCCGTTGTCGGTCAGGAGCAGGTCATGCTCGCCGCCGGGAACATGGAGCTTATCGCCGTTGGTGTAGGCACCCAGCACGGCGGAGGTCACGCCGAAGCCCAGCCAGCCTTCGGTCATGTAGCTCTTGCCGTCGGAATCCTTCACGAAGACATAGTTGTCAGCGGCGGTGAAGTTGACGCGCAGCTTGCCGTTTTCGAACTTGAGATCCTTGCCGGCCACGTCGGCATTGTCGATGTAGCCGTACAGGTAGAACTCCTTGACAGCGGGAGCTTCCTTCTCGGTCAGCTTGTGGCCGACCTCGTAGGTCTCGGCGTTGAAGGTGATGGTCACATCGCCGTAGGCTGCCGTGGTGAGCTTGTAGTTCTGGCCGTTGGTGCCCCAGGAATTGTCCCAGGTGCCATCGGTGACCTTACACTCGTAGGTACCGGCGGGGATGTCGGTAAAGACCTTCTCATACAGACCGGATTCCTCATTGAGAGTCATCTGGTTGTTGGCGTCGCCAGGGGCCCAATTGCTGCCGCACAGGTCGGAGACACCTGCGACATAATAGGAGCCTGCGGCGGTGGCACCGGCGGGCACGAAGCTCAGCAGCATCGCGAACACCAGCAGCCAACTCATCAGCTTTTTCATGTTGTTTTTTCCTCCATTGTAGTATTTTGGGCAATCGGCTCCGCAACCGATTGCGCTCAATGTTCATTATAAGCACAACCGTTTGCGCAGTAAAGTATAATTGTTCCAAATTCCAAAATTCTGGGAATCCGACAAAATGCTGTCATGGATTTGTAACAATTTGACAATGGAGGTTGCGCGAGGTTGCGCAGAAAAATGCCCGCTTTCCGAGAAAGCGGGCAAGAGGGGGCGCAGGTTATTTGGAAAGGGAGGCGGGCTGCTGTCTGAAGATGCGCAGCAGCATGGTGATGGCGGCAGCGGCCAGGATCACCTCGGTGATCAGCTGGGCGTAGGGCAGACCGTACAGGGGATAGAGCCGGTTCAGGAGCAGCAGCAGGGGGATCTCCAGCACCACCTTGCGCAGCAGTGCGAAGACCAGGGCCGTCCGGCCCATGCCCAGGCTCTGGAACACGCCCACGCCCATAAAGTCGATGCACAGGAACACGGTGCCCAGGCACATGACCCGCAGGAAGGCGGTGCCGTAGGCGATGATGTCGGGATTGTCCATAAAGAGCCCGATCAGCGTCCCGGCACCCAGCCAGTAGACCACAGTGACACAGGCCATGGCGGGGACAATGATGCCCATGGCGAAGAGGATGGCCTTTTTCATGCGCTGGCGGTTGCCGCTGGCGTAGTTGTAGCTGACCAGGGGCATGATGCCCTGGGAGAAGCCGAGGGCGATCTGCATGGGGATCATGTTGAGCTTGTGGGAGACGCCCATGGCGGCCACGGCGGCGGCACCGTAGGCGGCGGTGAAGTTGTTGAGGATGGTGGAGCCCACCACGTTCAGCAGATTCTGGATAGAGGCGGGGATGCCCACGCCCAGGATGCCGGTGACGACGCTGCCGGGGATATTCTTCAGACGGCGGATATCCATGCAGACGAAGGTCTTGCCCTTTTTGACCCGGGCCAGCACCAGAAAGTAGACGGTGGCGAAGCAGTTGGAAATGCAGGTGGCCAGACCTGCACCCGCCGCGCCCATGCCGAGGCCCCAGGGCAGGATGAAGATGGGGTCCAGGATGATGTTCAGCAGACAGCCGGACATGGTACCGATGGAGGCGTGGAGCGCCGAGCCCTCACTGCGGACCATCTGGCCCTGGACCACGTTCAAAATGGCGGGCATGGCACCGAAGCTGACGGTCCAGAGCATATACTGACCCGTGGCGGCGATGGTCGTCTCGTCTGCGCCCAGCAGATGCATCAGGGGCGTCCGGAACACGGTACACACCAGCGCAAAGAGCAGACCGGAGAACAGCGCACCCCAGAAGCCGAAGGCAGAGGCGCTGCGGACCTTCTCGTGGTCGCCTGCGCCCAGGCTGCGGCTCATCATGCTGGAGGTGCCGACGCCGAAGAGGTTGTTCACCGCGTTGAAGGCCAGCATCACGGGATAGGCCAATGTGACGGCGGCGTTCTGGACGGGGTCGTTCAGCATGCCGACGAAGTAGGTGTCGGCCAGATTGTAGACCACCATGACCAGGCTGGTCATCACCATGGGGATGGACAGATTGGCCACAGCTTTCGGGATGGGCATGGATTCGAATAAATAGGTCTTGGTATTTGTCTGGGACATTGGGTATCACGCTCCTTACTTTATAGTATAGACCATCCGGGGGAGGGGGTCAAGGGTATCCAGTTTCTGTAAACGGAAGGCCCCGCCTGTCGGCGGGGCCTGAAGCATCATTCGTAGTTTACATAATCATAGGGGACGGTGAAGGAGTAGCGGATATATCCGTCTGCCAGGGTCACGTTCAGGGAGCCGTCGGCCTGGGGATGGATACTTTCCACCTCCATCTCCTTTGCGGGCAGCGCGGTATCCACATAGTCCGGCGTTTTGTAGGCCGAAGTCACGCCCTCACGCCAGTTTTCCCGGACCAGCACGGTCCAGGGGACCTGTCTGCCGGATTCCAGATCAAAGAGCAGGAAGGTGGGGTGGGGATAGACGATCCGGTCCTCCTCCCGCTCGGCCATGTGGTAGGGGGCGCTGCCCTGGAACATCAG
The DNA here is from genome assembly GCA_017409645.1 of Oscillospiraceae bacterium. Lineage (GTDB taxonomy): Bacteria > Bacillota > Clostridia > Oscillospirales > Oscillospiraceae > Faecousia. The sequence continues at coordinate 9,150 of JAFQSI010000103.1, forward strand.
GTACCTTCCGCCCAGGTTCCACAGGTCCCAGTCCAGCATCCAGATCTCCACATCCTCGATGGCCACATTCTTTCCGGTGTAGTATTTGGTGATGGCCTCCTCGGTGTAATGGGTATCCAGATAATCCATGACCAGGGAGTTGATCCGCTCTGCGTTGGGATGGACCTCCTCCTTCAAAAAGCCGCAGGAGACGAGGGCGTCGGAATTGTAGGCATAGCGGTTGTCCCGGTCCAGGATGCGCCAGTTTTTGTGGACGAGGATGTTCCCGTGGTCAACGGCATCGCCGAAGTCCCGGAGCTGGTCGCAGACCAGGACGCCCTCTGGCAGGTTTTCCAGAGGGATCCGCTCGCCGGTGGCGAAGTAGGGATTGGCGTGGTCGATGTAGATGGCGTCGTGGGTCACATGCCAGCCCGTCATCGGCAGGCCTGCAAAGTCCTGCTTCATGTCGGGATATTCGCCCCATTCGTCCATGGGGCTCATGGCGTAGGTGCGGATCACATCATTCAGCACGGCGTCCACATCC
>JAFQSI010000104.1 GCA_017409645.1 Oscillospiraceae bacterium
CCAGGGTGTAGATCACCCAGGCCCGGCTGCCCTCGCACTGGGTGTCAAAGGCAAGCAGCTCCCGGCAGGCCCACATCACCTCGTCCCGGTACTTCTCCGGGTCCTCCCGGACGGCAAGATAGCACTTGCCCCGGCCCTGCAAAAGGGCGTTGTGAAATTCAGTTGTTGTCATGAAACCTCCGTATGATCGTAAAAATTCAGATCGCCGGAGCCTTTCTGGCGTTTTCACGGTGCATCGTCGCAGACATAAAAACCGCCTCCTTTATGTAGTGATAGAAATAGTTTAACACAGTTTGCGAAGGATTGCAAGGTGTGATACAATCATTCTGTAGGGTGGGGTCATGACCCCACCGACCAGCTTCGATCATTGCCCGGACCGATACAGAAGCATCGAGCAAAGCCACAGAGCAATATCGATATACGGACCCGTCATTCCTTCGCATTGAGAATCGGGATTTTTCCCCGTCCATGTGATACGATACAGCCAGACAGGAGGGATACCATGGAATGGATCACCGGAATTCAGAACGCCATCAACTACATCGAGGATCACATCACCGAGCCCATCGACTACGAGGAACTGGGAAGGGTCAGCTTTTCCTCGCCCTTCCACTTCCAGCGGATCTTCAGCATCCTCTGCGGCTACACCGTGGGCGAATACATCCGCAGCCGCCGTCTGAGTCTGGCGGGCACGGAGCTGGCCGCGGGCCGGGAGCGGGTCATCGATGTGGCGGCGAAGTACGGCTATGAAAGTCCCGACGCCTTTGCAAAGGCGTTTCAGAAATTCCACGGGATGTCCCCGTCGCAGGCGCGCAGCAATGGGGCCAGTCTGAAGGCATTTTCCCGCCTGTCCATCAAAATCACTTTGGAAGGTGGAGCTACCATGAATTATCGGATCGAAGAAAAGAAGGAACTGAAGCTGGTGGGCTACAAAAAGCGCTTCACCGGCACCCCCATGGAGCGCAGGGACCAGGACCACAATTTCACCTGCGAGACGCGGCTGAATCAGGCGGTACTCCAGTACATGGCCCACGACTGCGACACAAGCTACAGCGTATTCTCCAATTTCAGCGATGATGGCTATGATTTCACCATCGCCAGCTGGCTGGGCGGGGAAAGCATCGCGTCCATTGCCGAGGAGATGGGCCAGGAGATCGCAGACCGCTTTGAGGAGCTGACGGTCCCGGCGGGGCTGTACCTGGTCTGCGAGACGCCCCGGTGCAAGTGGCCCTGCGATGACCTGGAGGAGCTGTACCGCCGGGCTGTGACGGAGCTGCTGCCCGCTGCGGGCTGCGAGCTGGCCGAGGGGCCGGAGGTGGAAGTGATCCACTGGTTCTACCGCCCCGGCGACGAGGAATACAACAGCCAGAAGTACGTGGAACTGTGGCTTCCGGTCAGAAAACGCTGAAAAAAGACCGATGTTTACAATCCGTTCACATTTCCCAGGCTTGCAGATGGTACAATAAATTTGCAACCTGAGAAAAGAATGGAGGAACCCCAATGAAAAAGATCGTTGCATTATCCCTGTGCCTGATCATGGTCCTGGGCCTGCTGTCCGGCTGCGAGAAGGCCATGGATGCCAAGACCCTGCTCCAGAAGATGGAGGAGGCCGGCAAGAATCAGACCGCCATGAGCGGCAAGATGAGCATGGAGATGGATATGTCCATGGGCATCACCGGCATCACCATGACAATTGGCATGGACATGAATATGGACATGGCGGTGGATGTGGAAGCCGGCAAGCTTTTCGCGGACATGGATGTAACCATGGAGTTACTCGGCCAGACGGAGGAGGAGTCCATGCAGTTGTACGGCGTCCGTGAGAATGACGAGATGGTCATGTACGCCTACGAGGACACCGCCGAAACCTGGATCAAAACCACGCAGACGCAGAATCTGACCGAGCAGTACGAGCAGATGCTGGTCCTGCAGCTCGACCCTGCTGATGTCCCCGAGGAATGTCTGTCCCTGGCAAAGGCCAAGGAGATCGTGGACGGCAAGACCTGCTATGTTCTGACCATGGACATGGACGGCACCTACTTCAATGAGATGATGAAAGCCGCCATGCAGATGAGCATGGGCGAAATGGGCGAGATGGACGAGGAGTCGATGGCAATGCTCGAGAACGCCGATCTCTCCGCCCTGAACATGACGATGGTCTACTACGTGGACACCAAGACCTTCATCCCCGTGCAGATGACCGGTGAGATCCTGGGCATGGGTGATGTGCTGAATAGCATGATGGCCCCCATGCTGGCGGAGGCCGGCGGTCTGATGGGCGATGCTGATGTGGAGGTCAAGATCGATGTCCCCGTTTGCAAGATTACCCTCACCGATGTGGTCTATGGCGATGTGGAAGTCCCCGATGTGCCCCAGGAGGCCATTGACAACGCCATCGATGCCGACTCCCTGGAGTATTTCGAGATCCCCGATGACGAGCTTCTGGTGGACGACAGCATGCTGACCAATCCCGCCCAGCCCGACGGCAGCTACCTGCTCTCCGCCGGCAGCGGCACCATCCGGGTCGTGCTTCCCGAGGGCTATACCCCCGTGGAGTCCGAGGCCGATTTCCTGACCTCCACCGATGCGACCTACACCAGCTTCCTGGGCTACGGTCTGGTGGCCGACATGACTCTCGATGAGTTTAAATCCAGCTTCCAGGAGGAGATCGACTGGGCCAAGGAGTACGAATACTACAAGTCCCACACCGATGTGACGGATCTGGATGGCTATCAGTACATGAGCCTGATCTACAACGACAACACCTCCGTCTGGTTCCTCTGGAAGGAGCTGGATGACTGCATCTTCGTCATGAGCGCCGAGGTCGAGGGCGAAACCTGTGATCTGACCGCCCTGCTCTCCGCTGTGGAATTCGTCGCCGAATAACCCTGATTTATCGAACGCACCCGCAAAAGCGGGTGCGTTTTATTCGTCACGCAGCTTTACATCAAAAGCATCCTGTGATATGATAAATAGTACGGTCGACGGATTTCGACCGCAGACGCAGATTCTGAGATCCAGGAGGTAATACCCTTGAAGAAAAAGAGAACAAGCTTTCTGACCATACTGATCGTTTTTGTCATGGTCCTGGTGGCTGCGGCCATTGTTGTGACCAAGCTCGAGCCCTATCAGGCTCCTCCCGCCGTGACCACGTCTCCCGCTCCCTCCGGCGTCGCCGGGACCGCTGCCCCCGCCGGTACCACCGCCGCCGAAACCGACCCGCCTGAGACTACCGCGACCCCCGCCGAATCGCTGCCCAGCGGCCCGGCGCAGGTCGTATCCACCGCGAGCGTGGGCACCATGGGCGACCTGCTGATGCACCAGCCCATCTTTGACGACCACAGCAAGTACAACGCCGCCGTCCAGCAGCCGGACGGCTCCTACGACTTCACCACCGTGTTCCAGTACCTGACGGAATACACCACCGCAGTGGATTATGCCGCCGCCAATCTGGAGACGACCCTCTGCGGCGCTGACAACGGCTTCTCCTACAGCGGCTATCCCAACTTCAACTGTCCCGACGACCTGATCGACGACGCCGCCGCTGCGGGCTTTGACATGATGCTCACCGCCAACAATCACAGCTACGACACCCGTCTGGTGGGCTACCTGCGGACGCTGGAGGTGGTGCGGGAGAAGGGCCTGGACACCTTGGGCACCTACACCTCTGCCGACGAGACGAAGTGGACCATCGTGGAGGTCAACGGCATCCGGATCGGCATGCTCTGCTACACCTGGGCGTCCTATATCTCCGAGGACGGCAGACCCTCCCTCAACGGCAACGCCCCCATCGAAAAGGCAGGGATTTGCAACTACTTCCATTCGGAGCATCTCCCCGAATTCTACGCAGAGGTGGAGCAGTATTTGACCGAGATGGAGGCCGCCGGTGCCGAGGCGACCATGATGTTCATCCACTGGGGCCAGGAGTATCAGCTCTCCGCCAACTCCGAGCAGAAGGCCATGGCCCAGAAGCTCTGCGATCTGGGCATCGACGTCATCGTCGGCGGCCATCCCCATGTGATCCAGCCCATCGAGCTGCTCTCCAGCAGCGTTGACCCCGACCACAAGACCGTCTGCCTGTATTCCACCGGCAACGCCGTCTCCAACCAGCGGCAGGGCAATCTCTCCGCCATCAAGACCGCCCACACCGAGGACGGTATCCTCTTCACCGTCACCTTTGAAAAGTATTCCGACGGCACCGTCTACCTCTCCGGCGCAGAGGTGCTGCCCACCTGGGTGAACATGCACAAGAACGCCAAGGGCAAGACGGAATACAACATCCTGCCCCTGGATGACGACAAGATGGATCAGTGGCAGGAGCTGTATGACATCGGCGACAGCACCTTCAGTTCCGCCAAGAAATCCTATGACCGGACCATGGATCTGGTGGGCGACGGTCTGGAAACGGTCCAGACCTGGCTGGCCCAGGAGAAGACCGAGCGGGATGCCGCCTACGCGGCCGCCGGCAATTCCTAACATTCCAAATCAACGAGGGCGGCTGTATTGCCGCCCTCAAGCTGTATGCTGCATTACAATGTCCGATCAATCACAATTACCTTTGTGATTACATCACGGAGCCGATCGTTGCCGAGCCGGTATTCCAACAGTTCATCAGGATTATCATAATACACATTTTCTTCCGGAGTACCGTGACCGATAAAGAAACGATTCCGTTCCCGGAAAATTCCATACTCCACATCATTCCACTCAATTACAATTTCGCCACCATTGACCAAGCTATTCTTAAATTCCGAAATTGTTTTGAATTTCATAGCTTCATCATCGTAATGCAAAACGATAAAGTCTTGGCTGTTCATAGTATCCCTTTCTTTCAACTGTTTTAGTTCAGGTGCGCCATTGGGATAATTTATCACTTCACTTGTTCCCCACATGGGCGCATGTGTATTAGGGTCATATTCCATAATGTGATCATGGGAATCTGTATGTCCTGATCCGGGTGAATGAGTGGTTTCATGCCGAACAACAACAGCCCATCCGTCCTCACCATACTTAACCTGAATCCAATAACCACCCTTTCTGGTGGAAATATAAATCCTCTGAACTGTATTAGCAGTACCTTTGAGCGCCATATCATTAGGCTTGTTGGGATTCGGCTTCCACTGCGCACCGTAGGCACTACCCATTCCTTTGATGTCAGGCAGCACAAAACCTCTTTTGATCATAATACCACTGTTTTCCGGCAAAGGCAATTCTCCAATGATATATTTTATGTACGGAGATGGTTCATATGCTTTCTCCTGAAATTTCCAGGAAGAAAGTTCGTAGTCCACAAATACAATGTTCCCATCCATCTCCGGGAACGGGGTATTGTAACAGATGATCCGCTCCGGTTCGATCCTACGCAGCATTTCCCGATAGCCTTTCATAAAGAAATCCTTTTGATCGCAGCGGTTATCGTGTTCCGACACCATGTATGTAGATACTGCAACGGTGCTGCCCTTTGGAATCCCAAGGAAACAGAACTCAAAAGTGTTTTCATTTCCCCAGCTGACTGTGGGAATCACACGCAGGCCTTTGTCCGCCCAGTATGCCCCGCACCAACGGTTCCGAAAGGTATTGTAAAGCTGCATTGTTGGATTCATCTCCTGATACATACTGAAATCAGGAGACAGTACGGCTCTGTAATTCTTTAGCCGCTCCAAATCCTTCTCAGCATCTTTCCATACCCGCTCAAACTTGTAATCGTACAGGAAGAAATGTACCATACGGTCACGGTTCTTTTCGTCATCTGCCCGGGCACGGTCAAATCCAATTAACAGCAGATTCTCGAAATCCTTATCCGTAAAATCCGCTTTTGGAATAACTGGCGTTTGAAATATACCCTCACCTTCAAATTGGTTTCGCAGCATTGCTTGGCTCGTCCGATATTGATAGTTTTCTTCTGTCATAGCTCTCGCTCCTTTCCTTTTCTCGGTTTCACTCTACACAGTCTGTGTAGAAAAGTCCGTCGAAGAAGCGTATATACAAAAAAGAAGGACTCCTCTCAATGAGAAGTCCTGTTCTTTACATCATTGTCCAAATCCAATAGATAAAACCATATACTACAGATGCAGTTACCCCGTATAGAATTACGGGTCCAGCGATTTGGAACATTTTTCCTCCAACTCCGAGTACCATTCCCTCCGTCTGGAATTCCACTGCCGGGGCGGCGATGGCGTTGGCAAAGCCGGTGATGGGAACCAGAGTACCTGCCCCGGCCCGCTTTGCGATGTCGTCAAAGATGCCCAGACCCGTCAGCAGCGCCGCTGCGGCGACGATGGTCATGGACGCTGCCCCGGAGGCGTCCTGCTTTTGAAGGCCCAGGGATGCATACCAGTTGATGAGGACCTGCCCCAAAACACAGATGGCCCCGCCCACGCAGAAGGCCCAGATGCAGTCCTTCCCCACCGGCGACCTGGGCGACAGCTCCTTCACCAGGGCGTCATATTGCTTTTCCGTCATAAAGATCCCTCCGGACCTAGGTTGCCCGGAGGGATGATTTTTATGTACGGGCGGCGCTGCGGATGTCGCAGGTGCCGGACCACTTGTATTCGTCGATGATGACCTCGCCGATGGCGTCCGCGTGGATGAAGCCCCGGTGGGGATTCTTCACGGAGTCGATGGAGCCGATGACAGTGGCCTGAACCTCGGAATTTTCAAAGGACAGGTCGCAGCCTTCCATGGTGCAGTCCTCCAGGATCAATCCCTTGCAGTAGCACAGGGGCTGGGTGCCGATCAGCTTGCACCGGACCAGGCGCACATTTTCGGAGTACCAGGCCAGGTACTCGCCCCTGATGACGCTGTCGTAAACGGTCACGTTCTTGGCGTGCCAGAAAGCGTCCTTGGTGTCCAGATTGGAGTTGCGGATGGTGATGTTCTCGCAATACTGGAAGGAATACTTGCCCTGCATGGTCAGGTTTTCGATCTCCATGCCTTGACACCGGAAGAAGGGATACTCGGACACGAGCCTGGAGTCCCGGACCGTCAGATCCCGGCAGCACCAGCCGAATTCCTTGGACACGATCTCGCAGCCGGAAAGCAGACAGTCGTCCATCTCCCGGAAAGCCTTGATGCCGCCCAGGCGGGAATCGTAGACCTGGACATTTTTATCATACCAGAAGGCGGCCCGGCAGCCCTCGGTCATGGTGATGCGCTTCACGTTGGCCCCGGTCACGTGCCAGAAGGGATAGCGCAGCCGGAAATCGCAGTCTTCAACGAGGATCTCCCGGCATTCCTTCAGCGCGGACTCGCCGTCGGCAGGGCCGTCGAAGGTGCAGTTTTTGATCAGACAGTCGTGGGCGCCGTAAAGGGCCCGCTCGGCGTCCAGGGTCATGTTTTGAACGGTATAGATGATCATGGGGGTCACTCCAGTTTTGTTTTCCTTATTATACTCCCGGTAGGAAAAAACATCAAGTGCAATTTGAAATGTCAAATATAGTTGACAAAGGGGCGGAGATGATGTAAAATATATTTGACAAAACAAAAAGGAGGCGTGGACCATGTTTGATGATACCCTGATGCCTGTCCTCACCCTTTCCGGCGTCGCCGTCGCAGCCGGGTATATGCTGACGGCCCTCGGCAACGCCAACAACGACAAGTTTGACGAACGCCAGCTCGTCGAGCGGGGCCGGGGCGCGAACCTGGCGATGAGCACTGCTCTGGTGTATCTGCTGGGGCTGTACATGGGACATTCCTTTGAATTGTTCCGGACGGAGCATGGGGCGATTTTTGCGGTATACGGTCTGATCGTGATGATGATGGTTTTCGATGCCCACTGTATCTTCCATGATGCGTTTCAGCAGCGGGGAGAAAAGCTTGGCACGCGGATCCTGAGCGACGGCCTGTTTGGTGTGCTCTGGTTGGCAACTGCGCTGCGCAGGGGCGCGTGGGACATGGAGGGTGCATGGATCAACGGCGCGCTGGCCCTGTCCTGGCTGTCCCGGAGCGGGATGCTGCTCCTCCGTACCGTCGTCCTCTGGATCCGGGATCTGACAGAAAGGAATGAGGAAGTATGAACGAAACATCCATTGCGACCCTGGTGGCCTGGAGCATCATTTCGGTGTTCGGCATCGGGTTTTGGATTTGGCTGACAAAGGACGAGGAAAGGGACGATCTGGGCGGCTATGACGAGCGGCAGCTGATCGCCCAGGGCAAGGCAAACAAGGCGGGCTTGACTGCAGGTTTGGTGTATCTGTTCCTGCTCCAGCTTGCGGAATTATGGGAGGATTTCCCCCTGTCCATCCAGGAGGTATCCATCATCGGCATCCTGGTAATGACCCTGACCTTTGCGACGGTGGCGATCTGGAAGGACGCCTATATCCGTCTGCGGGAGAAGGAGGGCAGCAGGATCACATGGATGCTGGTTTGGGGCCTGTACAATCTGATTATGGGGCACACACCGGTCAGGCTTCTGATGGGCAGCGCCTGTTGCTACGTCGCATTTCTGATCGCCCTGCGCCGATTCCTGCGCAATCGGGAGGAACGGGAGGAGGACGATGGGTAAGAATCTCGCCATGAAGCAGGCCCGGACGGAAAAGGGCCTGAGCCAGGAGGCCCTGGCCGCCGCCGTGGGCGTGTCCCGGCAGACCATCAACGCCATCGAAAAGGGCGACTATAATCCCACCATCCGGCTGTGCATCAGCATCTGCCGGGTCCTGGGGCTGACCCTGAACGATCTGTTCTGGGATCCTGAAGAATAAAAAAACACCCCATTTGTCAGACTCTGTCCGACAAATGGGGTGCATTTATTTGGTTTTCCTCAGAACGCGGCCATCAGCCGGAGGGGATCACTGCTCAGCGGCGGCGATCATGTCCTCGGTCAGGCGCGTCTCGGGGGTGGCGCCGGGCTGGAAGTCCCGGTAGGCCATCAGGCCGGAGCCCGCGGGGATCAGCTTACCGATCAGCACGTTCTCCTTCAGACCGATCAGGTGGTCGACCTTGCCGTGGATGGCGGCGTCGGTCAGGACCTTGGTGGTCTCCTGGAAGGAGGCGGCGGACAGGAAGGAATCGGTGGCCAGAGCAGCCTTGGTGATGCCCAGCAGCATGGCGGAGCAGGTGGGCAGCTTCAGCTCCGTCTCACCGGCGTCGATCCGGGCCTGGACAGCAGCCTCGGCGTCCTCGAACTCGAAGGTATCGACCACGGTGCCGGTCAGCAGCGTGGAATCGCCGGGATCCTCGACCCGCACCTTGCGCATCATCTGACGGATGATGACCTCGATGTGCTTATCGTTGATCTCAACGCCCTGCTGGCGGTACACGGCCTGGACGGACTGGACCAGGTAGTCCTGAACAGCCTCGGTGCCGGAGATCCGCAGGACATCCTGGGGATACAGCGCGCCGTCGGTGATGGGCTGGCCCTTCTCCACCCGCTTGCCGTCGGTGACCTTCAGGCCCACGGAGTAGGGAACCATATACTGCTTGACCTCGCCGTCGTCGGCGGTGATGGTGATCGGACGCATGGGGGTACGGCGGGAGTTGTCGATCTCGACCACGCCGCTGATCTCGGAGATCTGCGCCATCTTCTTGGGACGGCGGGCCTCGAACAGCTCCTCGACTCGGGGCAGACCCTGGGTGATATCGTCACCCGCGACGCCGCCGGAGTGGAAGGTACGCATGGTCAGCTGGGTACCGGGCTCACCGATGGACTGGGCGGCGATGATGCCGACGGCCTCGCCCAGGTTGACCTCCAGGGAGGTGGCCAGGTTCATGCCGTAGCAGGTGGCGCAGACGCCCAGACGGGCGCGGCAGCCCAGGATGGTGCGGATATAGATCTTGTCGATGCCGTGCTTCTCGAACTTCTCGGCGTCCTCGGGCATCATCAGCTGGGTCTTGGGATGCAGCAGCTCGCCGGTGAGGGGAGAATAGATGTCACTGACGGGATAACGGCCACGGATGCGGTTGCCGAAGGAGTCGATGACGTCGCCGTTCTGCTTTGCATAACGCCACTCACCCTCATTGTCCATATAGCGTGCAAACACACGACTGATGTTATATTTCTCGAACTTTGCAGCATCCGCAAAGGTCATCTTAACATCTCTAGAATGGATCACTTCGCCAGTCTTAGGATCATGAATGTCGTTGACAGGATAGCAACCATCAATCATAGAACCAAAGGATTCAACGATAGTAGGATTCTGAACGACAGCGCCCACCCAGATGCCCTTGGTGGTCTTGCAGTCATGCTCGCGGATGATGACATCCTGGGAAACGTCGACCATTCGGCGGGTCAGGTAACCGGAGTCAGCGGTACGCAGAGCGGTATCGGCCATGCCCTTTCGAGCGCCTCTGGAGGAGATGAAGTACTCCAGAACGGAAAGGCCCTCACGGAAGTTCGCCTTGACGGGGATCTCGATGGTACGGCCGGAGGTATCGGCCATCAGGCCGCGCATGCCGGCCAGCTGACGGATCTGAGCCATGGAGCCACGGGCGCCGGAGTCAGCCATCATGTAGATGGGGTTGAACTTGTCCAGGTTGCCCTGCAGGGCGTCGGTGACGTCCTTGGTGGTCTTCTCCCACTGCTGAACGGTCAGGCGGTAGCGCTCCTCGTTGGTGATGAAGCCCTGGCGGTAGAACTGGTCGATCTCCAGAACCACCTTCTCGGCCTCGGCGACGAGCTGGTACTTCTTCTCAGGAACAACCATGTCGGCGATGGAGACGGAGATGGCGCCCTTGGTGGAGTACTTGTAGCCCAGGGACTTAAGACGATCCAGCATCTCGGTGGAGATGGTGAAGCCGTGCTTGCGGATGCACTTGTCGATGATCTTGCCGAGCTGCTTCTTGCCAACCAGGAAGTCGATCTCCAGGTTGAACTCCTTGCCGGGGACGGAGCGATCCACGAAGCCCA
>JAFQSI010000010.1 GCA_017409645.1 Oscillospiraceae bacterium
CGGTTCCTGGAGGAGACGGGCCTGACCCGGGACGGCTATCTTGCCAATCTGCGCTATGACAGCGGCACCGTCACCGAGATCAGCGGCGCCGAGATCCCCCTGGTCCTTGCAGACGGCACCGCCAGTCTGGACACCGCCGCGTTGGAAGCGGCCTGCGGCGAAACGCTGTACACCGTCCGGCTGATGGCCGCCGGTCCCGACGGCACCGTCTACAGCACCGAGGGGCAGGCCGGTGAGACGCTGACCATGCAGCATCTCCCGGAAAACCTCACCTTCACCGCCGAGGCCCGGCTGGCGAACCGGGACGCCCTGGTGAAATTCGGCGTTCCCGAGGTCATCGAGGTGGAGGTCTATGTGGACCGGCAGCAGACCGTCTCCCTCGAAGGGGCACTGATCCCCGACGCCAGCGGCGCGGAGGGCATCGCCGGGGTGGAGGCCGCAACGGAATTCATGGCGGCGGTCGGCAGCACCAACGCCTTCGACGAGGGCTATGAGCCCCTGAAAAACAGCCTGTACACCTTTGACCGGCAGGAAGACGGCACCTGGCTGATCTGTGCGGAGGTCAACGGCACCACCGTGTACGTCGATCCCCACGCCGGTGCAGGCAACGGCGGCAGACCCAGCCGGGATTACAAGACCTACATCACCCTGGAGGAGGGAGCCGACGGCACCGTGAAGCTCCACGAGCTGAATGGCGGCTACCTGCACTTCTGGGACAACGACGACAGCAAGCTCTACTGGGACCAGTGTACCGCCGACGGCGGCCACACCGGCCACCAGCTGCTGCTCTACCGCCCCGCAGAGGAGGCAGAAGTTTCCAGCGCCGAGGTCCCCGGCTTTGTCCGGGTCGAGGGCGTCAGCGGCGTTGAAAGCGGCGGTCAGTATCTGATCGTGGGCAAGGCCAACTCCGGCGGCTATTACGCCCTGCGGCCCTCCCTCAGCACCGCAGGCAAGTATCCCCATGTGTGCAAGGTCGCCGGACCCGTCACCGAGCTGACCATCACCGGCCTTTCCGAGGGCACCGGCACCATCCGGGCCGGGAATTACATCCTGGAGGTCACTGTTCTGGCTCCCGACGCCGTCACCGTCACCCTGGACTACCATTACGAGGGAGCCCCCGAAAACGGCACCCTCCGCGTGATCTCCGGTGATCCCATCGGCGCGCTGCCCGTTCCCATGCGCAGCGGCTACACCTTCTTCGGCTGGTATCTGGACGGACAGAAGATCACCGATTCCTACATCGTCACCGGTCCCGTCACCCTGACCGCGGAATGGGTCACGGTCCCCACCAAGGACAAGCCCGCGGACGGCACCACCGACAACGGCCAGCCCTTCCCCCAGTATTTCGACAACGGCTCCGCCTACTGCTATCGGATCCCCGGCATCGTGACCCTCTCCGACGGCACCGTGGTGGCCATGGCCGACCAGCGCTGGAATACCTACATCGACTGCGGCGGTCTGGATACCATCGTCAGCGTCTCTGAGGATAACGGCGCCACCTGGACCTACACCTACGCAAACTATCTGGGCGACAACGGCGATCTATACAATAAATATTCCACCACCTTCATCGATCCCGCCATCGCCACCGACGGCGAAACAGTCTACATGATCGCAGACCTGTTCCCCGCGGGCGTTTCCACCTGGGCCGCAGGCTACGCTTCCCAGGCCGGCAGCGGCGGCTTCAATGCCGAGGGCTATCTGATGCTCCGGGATCTGGTCGGCGACACCTACAGGATCGGCGACGACAGCGTCAAGAGCGCCTATATCGCCATGGCGACCTCCCGGTCCTATGACTTCTACCTGTTCCCGGAGGACGATGGCAGCTACACCATCCGCAGAGTCTCCGACGACACCGTCGTGGAGGGCTACCGGGTCGATGAGATGCTGCAGATCACCTCCGCCGACGGCTCCGTGGACACCCACCTGTTCATGGCGGATTCCCCCTACCAGGTCTATCCCACCAACTATCTGTATCTGACCACCTCCGCCGACGGCCTGAACTGGTCCGCGCCGGAGCTGATCGTGGCGAAGAACGCCTCCGAGTCTGCGCTCCTGATCGGTCCCGGCAGCGGCACCTACGACGCCCTCCGCGGCAACATGATCTTCACGGCCTACAGCTACTCCGGCAGCGCCTCCAGCCAGCGCACCTGCCTGCTGTGGGCGGGCGAGGACGGCGTGTGGCACCGCAGCGAGAACGCCACCACCGATGTGTGGAGTTCCGAGGCCTCCGCCGTGGTCCTGGAGGACGGCACCGTCCGCGTGTTCTACCGCAGCGGCTCGAGCATCCTGTGCTACACCGACTACCTGTGGGTGGACGGCGAATATGTCCGGGACGAAAGCCGCACCAGCGTCAGCACCGAAGCCGTCAAGAATTCCGGCAACGGCTGCATGCTCTCCGCAGTCAAGTACCCCGAAAAGATCAACGGCCGGGAAATGATCTTCGTGGCCACCCCCGCCACCACCAACAGCCGCTCCGACGGCCACGTCTACGCGTTTTATGTCAACCGCGACGGCTCCATGGAGCTGGCCGCCGACTATGACATCACCCCCTACGCCGCAGAATACTACGCCTACTCCTGCCTGACGGTCCTGACCCATGGCGAGGAGGCCGGAGATCTGGCGCTGTTCTGGGAGGACAGCTGGGCCAGCTCCCCCGCAGCCGCCACCATCCGCTACAGCGTGCTTCCCATCCGGGAGGTCCTGGCCGGTCTTCGGGAGGTCGTCCGGAAGGACGTCACCCTGACCGTCGGCGAAACTGCCGTCTTTGAGGACACCGAGGGCTATTATGTGGGTGCGGATCTGTCCGAGCTGGACCCCGAGGTGGCCTCCGCTGAGATCACCGGCACCGTCACCAAAACCGTTCTGGGCGCAGACCAGGCCGTGTCGGCCCTGGAAAGCGGCACCCGGTACATCCTTGTCAACACCCGAGCCGGAAAGCCCATGACCAACGCCGCCTCCTCCGCTGCCGCCGCAGCCGGTGCGGGCAGCGGTCTGAGTCTGGCGGGCGTCAAGGAAAATGTGCCCGAAACCGCGGTCTGGACCATCGAGGCCGCCGATGACGGCTGGCTGGTCCGGGATACCGACGGCAGATATCTGACCGTCAGCAGCAACGGCGCAGCCGTCACCGATGCGCAGTCCATTGTGACCATCGCCCGCAACGGCAGCACCTGGACCATCAGCCAAAACGGCGCATACCTCAACGACTTCGGCGGCGGCGGCACCTGCGCGGCGGGCTGGCCGCACAGCTCCGCCCCCACGGACGCCGGAAGCCAGTGGACCATCCA
>JAFQSI010000011.1 GCA_017409645.1 Oscillospiraceae bacterium
GCGGCGGGGTTGACGTTCCCGTTCTCGTCGAGAGTGGTGAAGGCGGCGCGGAACTCCTTCAGCTCCTCCTCGGTCAGTTCCCGGGGATTCCGGTCGGCGTATTCGGCCATGGCCTGCTCCATGGGCAGGGCGTAGAGGGCGGATGTCTGACTTGTATCCAGGGTCGCTTCGATCTGCCGGGCCAGGTGCAGGCCGCTGCTGAAAATGACGGTGTTTTCTATCTCCGGATAGCCCTTGCCGAACCAGCTGATGGTCGATGCTGCGCCGTCGTTGTAGTTCCGCTCCTCCTGCTCCCGGTACAGCTCATAGGCCTCCGGGGAGATCAGGTCCTCCATCCTGGCATCGGACCACCATGCTGTATAGCTGACTCCGGAGGTTTGGAAGTCAAATCTGCCCAGCTGCTCATAAAGAATGTCGTATACTGCGTTTGCCGCTTCCGCATCCTCAAACCGCACCATCACTTCGGTCAGGCCCCAGGCGTCGGAATTGCGGTACTGCTCGAAGTAGAAGCCGATGCCGACGGGATAGCCGCAGAAGGTCGTGTCTGGCAGATGGATGCCCCGCATCCCGGAGAAAACGCCGTATTCCTGTATATTCAGGGCATTGATCAGCTCCGCTTCCGTCATGCCCCACCGGGTGCCGGGGAAGACCAGCAGACCGTCGGCGTCCTGCAGGTCGGAAGCGGTGAGATCATCGGGGATGGGCAGCTCCTGGAGCCCGTAGGGGGAGGTTGTCTCCGGAGGTGTGGACTCCGTGGGTGCGGTCGTCTCCTGGGCCGGGGCACCGGCGAAGGAGCAGCCCACGATCAGCGTGACGATCAAAATCATGGCTGTCAGCGTCAGAACGGTGGTCCGGGGCCGCTTCATCAGAAGCCGGATCCGCTCCCGGATGGAGCCGGCGGAGCCGGTCATGGTGGTGGCGGTCAGCAGAAAATCGCTGATGGGAGCTGAGCAGGTCAGGCCGATGAGGGTCCGGCCGTAGTCGCCCCGGTGGTCTTCGCCCAGCCTTGCCAGGGCGCCCTCGTCACAGGCCAGCTCTGCGTCGGCCCGGCTGACCTTCGCCGCGGCCCAGACCAGGGGATTGTACCAGTGCAGCACCAGACACACGCTGCGCAGCACGGACCAGATGTGGTCGCCGTGGCGGTAGTGGGTCAGCTCGTGGGCCAGCACATGGGCGCGGACCTGCTCGTCCTTCGCGGCATCGGGGGTCAGGTAGACCGCGGGCCGGAACAGACCGAAGATGCAGGGGGTGGGCACCGCCTCCGTCACATAGACGCTCAGCAGGCTGTCCGCGGCGGGATATTCGTACCGCCTGCGCTTCAGCCTCAGGCTCAGATGGAGGTTGCAGACACAGATGACCGCAGCCATCGCCGCCATCCCCGCGAACCAGACCTGATACAGCAGCGCCTTCAGATCCAGCTCCAGATCCGCCCGGACCATGTCCTGGGCGGTTTTTTCGACGACGATGGGGTCGTAGCTCTGGTCGAACCGCTGCTGCATGGCCTCGTAATCGGCCACCACCTGCCGGTAGGCTTCGTCGTATTCCTGCTCATACCGCTCCTCATTGGCGGAGGCGTAGACCTGCCGGACGGGCTCCGCGATGTCCACCCCTTTGGCGATGGAACCGGCGCCGAAGGAGCTGGTGAACAGCTGCACAGGCAGCAGCAGCCGCACCAGCACCACTGCCCACAGGGCGTACTGCAGTCTCAGGCTGATCTTCCCCCGGAGCAGGAACCGGACCGCCAGCACCGCGGCGATCAAAAGGGAAGAAGAAAGGATCCATTCATTCATCATGGCGCTGCACCTCCTCGGCTTGCCGGATGATGTCGTACAATTCGTCGATCTCGGCCTTCGTCAGGCTCTGCCGCTGGGTCACAGCGGAGAGCAATGTGCTGACGGAGCCCCGGTAGACCCGGCTCAGGAAGGACTCCGTCTCCCGGACCGCCGCATCGGCGCGATCCAGCAGGGGGGCGTAGACGTTGATGCCGTTCTCCTCGTGGCAGTCGATGAAGCCCTTGGCGGTCATGCGGCGCAGGAGCGTCAGGGTGGTGGATCTGGACCAGCCCTGGGACCGGGCCATGTAC
>JAFQSI010000105.1 GCA_017409645.1 Oscillospiraceae bacterium
GCCGCATCGGCGCGATCCAGCAGGGGGGCGTAGACGTTGATGCCGTTCTCCTCGTGGCAGTCGATGAAGCCCTTGGCGGTCATGCGGCGCAGGAGCGTCAGGGTGGTGGATCTGGACCAGCCCTGGGACCGGGCCATGTACTCGGCGGCCTCCCGGCCCGTCCGGGGGGAGTGGTCCCACAGACATTCCATCAGATGCCACTCGGTGGGGGTCAGATTCTTCTCATTGGGTTCCATTTGGGTACACCTCCTATTGGAGTTGACAGTTGACAGTTGACAGTGGACAGTTTTTTGGTGGTATTTACAGTGTAACATAGACTGTTTACAATGTCAACAATACGACGGGATTCTTAAGATATTAAAAACCTGCCGCTGTCAGCGACCACCTGCTCTGTTCTTCCACATCCCTGCGCATCACGGCTTCTGCTATTGCATTGCAATGATTTTATGCTACAATATACGGGAACGAATTTGGAGCGCTCCCCAAGATGTAGGGGAGCTTATTTTAAGAAATACAGGAGGACTCGCCATGGAGCTGGTCAATAACGAAGCAATTTACAACGGTCTGCACATTTCCATGCCCGTCCCCGGCATCGTCCGGGTCACCGACGGCAATCACAAGGGCAGCTACATGGTCAGCGCGAAGCTGCGCAAGGCCGCGCCCAAGGTCGAGGGCAGCCGCCTGGTCTGGGGCAAGGTCGCAGTCGAGCCGGAGAACGGCATGTCCCTCTACTATAACGGCAAGCTCCTGTGCTGCGATCATCAGGGCGGCCGGGTGAAGCAGGCGGAGCTGACCACCGAGGAGCAGGAGCTGCTCATCGCCGAGGGCCACTCCATCAACAACGCCGAGGGCGACTGGGCCGTAGAGGTCCTGAAGGCTCTGAACCCCGGCGACGCCATCTACGGCCTGGGCGACAAGACCGGCTACCTGAACAAGCGCCACTACGCCTACGAGAACTGGTGTACCGATGACCCCGCCCCCCATGTGGACTGCTTCAAGAGCCTGTACAAGTCCATCAACTTCTTCATCATCGCAGGCAGCAACGGCTGCTGCGGCATCCTGGCGGACAACACCTTCCGCACCGCCTTCGACTTCGGCAAGGAGTGCGACAGCTACATCCGCTTCGCCCACGCGGGCGGCGCGCTGGACTACTACATGATCCCGGGTAAGGATATCAAGGAGGTTCTGCGCAAGTATATCACCCTGACCGGCACCCCCAGAATGCAGCAGAAGTGGATCTACGGCTACCACCAGAGCCACTGGGGCTACCTGTCCGCGGACGAGATCAGGGAGATCTCCGACACCATGCGCGCAAACCACATCCCCTTCGACGCCATCCACTGGGACATCGACTACATGGAGGGCTACCGGGTCTTCACCTTCAACGGCAAGCGGTTCTCCGATCCCAAGGGCCTGTGTGAGTATCTGAAGTCCATCCACGTCAAGCCCATCGCCATCATCGACCCCGGCGTCAAGAAGGACGAGGGCTACTTCATGTACGACGAGGGCGAGCAGAACGGTTACTTCGCCAAGAATCCCGACGGCTCCACCTATGTGGGCAAGGTCTGGCCCGGCGAGGCTGTCTTCCCCGACTTTTCCAAGGCCGAGGTCCGGGACTGGTGGGGCGAGAAGATGAAGCTCATGACCGAAACCGGCATCCGGGGCATCTGGAACGA
>JAFQSI010000106.1 GCA_017409645.1 Oscillospiraceae bacterium
GCCCTGGGCGATCAGGAAAGCCTCGGTAATTTCGTCAGAGGGGAAGATGGAGGTGGTGGCGCCCAGCTCGGTGCCCATGTTGGTGATGGTGCCGCGCTCGGGGACGGACAGCGTCTTGATGCCCTCGCCGCCCCATTCCACGATGGCACCCACGCCGCCCTTGACGGACAGGATCCGCAGCAGCTCCAGGGAGACGTCCTTGGCGGTGACGTAGGGATTGAGCTTTCCGGTCAGGTTGACCTTGAACATCCTGGGCATGGTGATGTAGTAGGCGCCGCCGCCCATGGCCACCGCCACATCCAGACCGCCCGCGCCGAAGGCCAGCATGCCGATGCCGCCGCCGGTGGGGGTGTGGGAGTCGGAGCCGATCAGGGTCTTGCCGGGCTTGCCGAAGCGCTCCAGGTGGACCTGGTGGCAGATGCCGTTGCCGGGCCGGGAGAAATACACGCCGTGCTTGGCGGTGACGGTCTGCAGATAGCGGTGGTCGTCGCCGTTTTCGAAGCCGCACTGGAGGGTATTGTGGTCGACATAGGCGATGGACAGCTCGGTCTTGACCCGGGGGATGCCCATCGTCTCAAATTCCAGGTAGGCCATGGTGCCCGTGGCGTCCTGGGTCAGGGTCTGGTCGATCTTCAGGGCAACCTCGCTGCCCACGGTCATATCACCGGCCACCAGATGGGCGGCGATGATCTTCTGTGCAATGGTCATTCCCATATCAGTCTTCTCCTCCGATCATATGCTCCTTGGCATGGATGATGTGCTGGGTGGTCAGCTCCTCGGCCAGCTTTGCGTCGCCGCTGGCGATGGCCTGGAAGATCTGCTTGTGTTCGTTCATGGTGCGGGTGGTCCGCTCCCAGTTGTCGATGGCGACCCGGCGGTAGCGGCGGGTCTTGCGCATCAGGGGGATCAGGGTGTCGGAGATGACGCTGCGCTTGCTTAAGCTGCAGATCATGTCGTGGAAGGCGTCGTCCACCTGGCGCAGATGCTCCTTGTCCTGCTTGGAGAAGTAGAACTCCTGAAGGTCCACGATGTGGCTCAGCTCCTTCAGACCGTCCTCGGTCAGATTCACGGTGGCGTAGTAGGCGGCCAGACCCTCGATCCGCTGGCGGATGTTCATGATGTCCTCCAGATCCTCCATGGTGATGCCCAGGACCCGGCTGCCCTTGCCGGTGTCCTCGATGAGCCGCTCCTGCTCCAGACGGCGCAGGGCCTCCCGGATGGGAGTACGGCTGACGCCCAGCTGCTCCACCAGCTTCAGCTCGGTCAGCAGCTCGCCGCGCTTGTAGACGCCCTGGATGATGTCGTTTTCCAGCTTCTCAAAGACCTGATCGGCCAGAGAGGTGCTTTTAAAGTTTCGCATGGATGGCTCCTCCTTATTTCATTACATAGCGGCCGGGGGCCAGACGCTGGATCATGGTGTCCAGCTCGTGGTCCGTCATGACGGTCTGGCGGCCGTCCTCGTATTCGGCGTCGATCAGCTCCTTCATCTTCACCACCAGCTCATCGCGCTTGCTGACGGCGTTTTCGCCGTCCAGGCCGTAGGTGCCGTTGATCCAGTAGGCGATGCCGGCCAGGCCGGAGGTCTTGCTGATCTGCACGGCGGCGGGCTTGCCCAGGATCTTCTTGGTGTCGAAGATGGTGTAGATCTCCTCGTCCTTCATCAGACCGTCGGCGTGGATGCCTGCACGGGTGGTGTTGAAGGCGGAGCCCACAAAGGGGGTCATGGGGGGGATGTCGTAGCCGATGTCGTGCTTGAAGAAATCGGCGATCTCGGTGATGACGGTGGTGTCCATGCCGTCGAGGGAGCCCCGCAGGGAGGCGTACTCGAAGACCATGGCCTCCAGAGGCACGTTGCCGGTCCGCTCGCCGATACCCAGCAGGGAGCAGTTGACGGCGCAGGCGCCGTAGAGCCAGGCGGTGGAGGCGTTGGCGACGGCCTTGTAGAAATCGTTGTGGCCGTGCCACTCCAGGCATTCGCTGGGCACGTCGGCGTAGTGCTGCAGGCCGTAGATGATACCGGCCACGGACCGGGGCATGGCGGCCTCGGTGTAGGGAACGCCGTAGCCCATGGTGTCGCAGGCCCGGATCTTCACGGGGATGCCCGCCTCCCGGCTCAGCCGCTGCAGCTCATTGACGAAGGGCACCACGAAGCCGTAGAAATCGGCCCGGGTGATGTCCTCCAGGTGGCAGCGGGGGATGACACCGGCGTCGAAGGCGTCCTTGATGACGCCCAGATAGTGGTCCAGGCACTGCTGGCGGGTCATGTTCATCTTTTTGAAGATGTGGTAGTCCGAGCAGGAAACCAGAACACCAGTCTCCTTGATGCCCAAGTCTTTGACCAGCTGGAAGTCCTTCTTGCTGGCCCGGATCCAGGAGGTGATCTCCGGGAATTTCAGGTCCAGCTCCATGCACTTCTCGATGGCCTGGCGGTCCTTCTTGGAGTAGATGAAGAACTCGGTCTGGCGGATGATGCCGTAGGGGCCGCCCAATTTATTCAGCAGCTTATAGATATTGACGATCTGGTCCACGGAGTAGGGCTCCACGGACTGCTGACCGTCCCGCAGGGAGGTATCGGTGATCCAGATCTCCTCGGGCATGGCCATGGGCACGCGCCGGTGGTTGAAGGCCACCTTGGGGATGGTGCCGTAGGAGTAGATGTCCCGCTGGAGGTTGGGCTCCGCCACGTCCTGGAGGGAATATTTGTAGGATTTCTTTTCCAACAGATTGGTCTTGGAGGAAATTTCGAGCATGGGTAAGTCTCCTTTCCAATGATGTTTTCATGTACGAATGTATACAATGATACTTCCCCGGAGGACAAATGTCAATTTGGCAGACTAACCGAAAACATTTGACCGCCACAGAAAAACATTGGCAGATATGACATGTTTTTTTTGATTGACAAGGTACCAAAAACGACGCACGGCGGCGGAAAAAAGCCCGTCCCCGCGCTCCGGGAGCAGTCACAATCCTGAGCTGAAAAAAATAAAGCCGAAACGACAAACGGTCATGATTGACAAATCTTTCTTCGGATTGTATACTAAAAATGGTTAATTTGACCACAAGGAACCAAAAAGGAGGAAAAAACATGCAAAAAATGAAACGCTTTGTGTCTCTGGCCGTGACAGTGTGCATGCTGCTGAGCATCCTGGCAACAGGTGTTTTCGCAGTATCCATCTCCGAAAAGCCCGAGAACGGCACCACCAAGGGCCAGCCCTTCGCGGCCGGCACCGGCGGAAGCCAGAACTTCCGCATCCCCGGCATTGTCACCCTGAACGACGGCACCGTCGTCGCCGTTTGTGACGCCCGCTGGAACCACTCCGCGGACTCTTCCGGTCTGGACACCATCGTCTCCGTGTCCAAGGACAACGGCGAGAACTGGGAGTACACCTTTGCCAATTATCTGGGCGATAACGGCAATGTGTTCAACAGCTACTCTTCCTGCATCATCGACCCCGCCATCGCCACCGACGGCACCACCATCTATCTGATCGCCGACCTGTTCCCCGCAGGCATGGCCATCAACACCTCTGCTTACCGCGCCCAGCGGGGCAGCACCGGCTATACCGCCGAGGGCTACCTGGCGCTGCGCAGCGATGAGGAGAATGGTCTGACCTTCGGCCAGAGCAGCTACGATACCTATGCTGCCTCCGCCACCTACGGCTACTACCTGAAGGACGGCAAGATCTACACCACTGCCGGTGCCCAGGTCGAGGGCTACGAGGTCGATGCCTACTTCAACATCACCGGCAACGGCGTCAGCACCAATCTGTTCTTCGGCGACTCCCCCTACAAGCCCTTCCCCACCGACTACCTGTACATGACCACCTCCACCGACGGTCTGAACTGGTCCGAGCCCACCCTCATCAACCTGAAGGCCGCCGACGAGCAGACCCTGCTCATCGGACCCGGCAACGGCACCTATGATCCCACCACCGGCCGCATGGTCTTCACCGCCTACGAGTACGACTGGGGCACCCAGAACGCCTGCCTGGTCTGGAGAGAGACGGACGGCACCTGGCACCGCTCCGAGAATGCCGCCTCCTCCAGCCACTGGACCAGCGAGGCCAGCTCCGTGGTCCTGGACGACGGCACCGTCCGCATCTTCTACCGCGACGGCTACACCAACCTGTTCTACTCCGACTACGTCTACTCCGAGGCCCAGGGCAACTATGTTGTCTCCAACCGCGAGGTCAGCACCGCCGCTGTCAAGGCCTCCAACAACCAGCTGACCTCCATCCGCTACTCCAAGCCCGTCAACGGCAAGGACGCCATCCTGGTCGCCTGCTCTGCCTCCGGCAGCGGCAGCCGTGTCAACGGCCATCTGTATGTGTTCACTCTGAACGAGGACAACACCATGGATCTGGCCTACGACTACGACATCTTCCCCGGCGAGGATGAAGCCTACGCCTACAACTGTATCTCCGAGCTGAATAACGGAGACATCGCCCTGCTCTATGAGAGCGCCAGTGCTGCCATCACCTACCATGTCATCGACATGGACGAGGTCCTGGACCGGGAGAATGATCCCAGCCTGAGCTTCAAGGCCTTCGAGCTGCTGACCGGCGATGTCAAGACCTTCACCGACAACTCCGGCTACTACGGCGACGCCGACATCAGCGAGCTGGATACCAATGTGGCCACCCTGACCATGACCGGCGAGGAGATCGTCACCGACGCCGCCCAGCTGGGCTCCAACGCCACCTACAGCGGCGACGTCATTGACCTGGAGAACTGCCTGTACACCTTTGCCGCCAACGATGACGGCACCTGGGTCGCCACCTCCACCGACGCCGACGGCAACACCGTCTACCTGTACCCCGGCCATACCGCCTCCTCCGGCTATCCCAATGCCGAAAGCTCCAATGTGCCCCTGCAGATCTTCGAGGGCTACGAGGAGGGCACCTTCTATCTCTACACTGCCACCAGCGACAACACCAACGGCAGCGCTTCCTACCTGTACTTCGACCGCAGTGGTCTGCGCTGGGACCGCGTCTCCAGCTTCAACAACAGAGAGGACTGGATGATCAATTGCTCCCTGCGGCTGTATAAGCCCGTTGAGGGTGCCGGCTCCGCTGAGATCCCCGGCTACGAGCGCGTCACCGAGCTGAGCGCCATCACCGACGGCGAGTACCTGGTGGTCGGCCCCGGCTCCGACGGCAACCTGTACGCCCTGTATCCCAACACCTCCACCGCCAACCGCTACTGCCAGCTGGCCAAGCTCCTGGGCCGCACCACCGTGGGCCACACCGAGCTGACCTTCACCGGCGTGGGCGCAGGCTACACCGAGGTCCAGGTGGGCTCCATCGTCTACCAGATCACCGTGGCCGATGTGACCGAGGTTCCCGTTGAGATCTCCGTGGGCACCTCCGCCACCTTCACCGAGCCCAACGGCAACTATGCCGACGCCGACACCTCCGCTCTGGATACCTCCGTCGCCACCGTGACCCTGAAGGGCATCGACGGCACCGCCGATAACGGCCTGTCCCTGGCTCCCGTTTCCACGCTGGCTGACGGCACCTATGTGATCCTGAATACCCGCGCAAACAAGCTGGTCACCAATGCTCCTGCCACCGCAGCAGCCGCAGCCGGTGCAGGCAGCGGTCTGAACATGGACGGCACCATCCGCGATGAGGTGGCTGACATCGCCATCTGGACCATCACCGCCGTGGACGGCGGCTACACCCTGCAGGACCAGGACGGCAACTACATGACCATCGGCAGCACCACCGCCGGTGTCACCGAAACCTCCACCACCCTGACTCTGAACTGGCGGGGCAGCTCCTGGACCATCGCCAAGGACGGCGCTTACCTGAACCACTTTGGCGGCGGCAGCAGCACCTGCGCAGCCGGCTGGCAGGACGGCTCCGCTGCCGGTGATGCAGGCAGCCAGTTCGCCCTCTACTCCTACTCCGAGGAGCCTGTCAGCGCCAGCACCGAGGTGACCTTCACCGGCGTGGCCCCCGGCTCCACCGCGCTGACCATCGGCCGCACCAAGTTCCTTGTCACCGTCGCCGGTGCAGTCCATGACGTGCAGCTGGAGGTCGGTGAGACTGCCTCCTATGTGGTCGCAGGCGACCAGACCGGCGCCGACGTCTCCGCCCTGGATACCGATGTGGCTACCGTCGACCTGTCCCTGACCACCGTGGCCCATGTCAGCAACGGCACCGGCTACGATGCCGAGTTTGTGGAGCTGGACGACTGCCTGTACACCTTCACCGCCACCGCCGACGGCTATTATGAGGTCAGCGCCACCGCCGCTGACGGCACCACCGTCTATCTGAACCACTATTCCTCCGGCAACAACAACCCCAGCATCACCACCCCCGGCAAGATCGACGTCCAGACCAGCTCCCATACCAATATGTTCAAGCTGGTGGCCCAGATCGTCGAGGGCGGCTCCGGTGCCACCCGCGGTCTGCACTTCCATGCCGAGGCTGCCATGCCCTACTGGAACCGCTGCGGCAATGACACCTCCACCAGATGCCACGAGTACCTGTACCGTCCCGTCCGCGAGGGCGAGCAGTCCAGTGCTGAGATCGATGGCTATGTTCTGGTCACCGACATCGCCGAGGTCGTCGACGGCGGTCAGTACCTGATCGTCCACAACAGCGAGGTCGACGACGACCTGTACATCCTCCATCCCACTGCCTCCACCGACAAGTGGCCCCACGTTGCCAAGCTGGCTCCCGCCACCAAGGTCACCTTCACCGGTGTCGCCGCCGGCGAGACTGCCCTGACCCTGCCCGGCAATTCCTTTGAGATCACCGTCACCGGCGAGGCTCCCCACGAGCATTCCTGGAGCGACTGGACTGTCACCACCGAGCCCACCTGCACCGAGGCCGGTGTTGAGACCCGTACCTGCGAGTGCGGCGAGACTGAGACCCGCGAGGTCGCTGCTCTGGGCCACACCGAGGCCGAGGCTGTCCGTGAGAACGAGGTCGCTGCTACCTGCACCACCGCCGGCTCCTACGACTCCGTGGTCTACTGCTCCGAGTGCGGCGAGGAGATCTCCCGTGAAACCTTCACCATCGA